>JBJEAY010000537.1:0-1606 GCA_051869575.1 Prevotella sp.
CGACACCAAGCCGTAATCTTCCATCGTTATCTAAAAATGATTTGAGATCGAAAAAATTTCGTGGTTTCGGGTTAACAGGTAACACTTCGTGCTCGCAACTATTCAGCCTGCTTTTAAAGGCCAAGTCTTTTCATGAACTCATCCATAGTTACGACATTGAATGTAGGAAACGGGAGTTTCATATATCAGTATTTATTTCATTTACCACAAAAACACCAAGCAAAACACCACAAAAACACCAAGCAAAACACCACAAAAACACCAAATCATTTGGTTAATTCATTTATTTTCATTACCTATGCGCCACAATTCAAATAATTATATCAATGAACTATTTATTACGTATAGCAGACCGTATGCTGCAAGAACGACTGGAAGCCTTTGGAGCAGTCCTTATAGAAGGTCCAAAATGGACTGGCAAGACAACTACTGCCGAACAGATGGCAAAAAGCGTCATCAAGTTGCAAGATCCTGACCGACGGGAAGAGTACCTGCAGACTGCTGCTGCCATGCCTTCCTTGTTGCTGAAAGGCGAACACCCACGTCTGATTGACGAGTGGCAGGATGCTCCCGTATTATGGGATGCCGTACGCATGTCTGTTGATAAGGCTGGAGGAACTCCTGGATTATACATTCTCACTGGAAGCAACACGGTTGACAAAGAAAAAATCTACCATACTGGCACAGGACGAATATCACGCATGAAGATGCTCCCCATGAGCCTTTGGGAATCCCTTGACTCTTCTGGAGAAGTTTCCATTCATGAGCTGTTCAACAATCCCACCTACGATATTGACGGACGGACAGGCAAGCTTGACATTCCCGGACTCATTCGAGTGGCCTGCCGAGGTGGATGGCCAGCCACACTCCAGCTCTCTTCCAAGGCAGGCATGATGGTGGCAAGGGATTATGTCAATAGCGTCTGCAACAATGACATCTCTGCCATCGACAGGAGACAGCGCAACCCCAAGATTGCACGTCAAATCCTTCGGTCGTATGCCCGCAACATCAGCACACTGGCAAAGAAAAGCAGCATCCTTGCCGATGTCACATCTTCGGGCGAGATAACCCTCTCCACAACCACCTTCGACGACTATGTCAGTGCCTTGGAGAAACTCTTCGTCATACAGGACATTGACGCCTGGTGTCCCGCCATCCGCAGCAAGACAGCCATCCGCAGCATGCCCAAGCGCGCCTTTTGCGACCCTTCCGTTGCCGTGGCTGCCATGGGAGTCAATGCCGAGGCACTGGAAACCCAACTCAAGACCTTCGGCTTCATCTTTGAGCAGATGTGCGTACGCGACCTTCGGGCATACACTGCCGACTTCCATAGCCACATATCCTACTATCGCGACCGCTATGGTTTGGAGGCCGACTTGGTTCTCCATCTTGAAGACGGACGCTATGCGCTCATAGAATGCAAGCTGGGCAGCCGTGAGATAGAGGATGGTGCCGCCCATCTCCTTGAAATAAAACGACTGATACAGGAGCACAACAAGACAGAGCACCAGGCTCCACTCCGTGAGCCCGACCTGCTTCTTGTCCTGACAGGCAGCCACATGGCATACACTCGTCCCGATGGAGTAAAAGTCATCCCTCTCTCTTG
>JBJEAY010000538.1:0-8856 GCA_051869575.1 Prevotella sp.
CGATCTAAACAGGACTATTGGCAGGAAAATTATATGGAAGTTTTATTGCAATTCCTAAACCTTTTATAACAATCTGAGGCTCTCCTGTATTCAGCATTTCTGCTTTTACAGTATATTCAGGGAACATAGATTGTACCATTGTTACAAATGCCTTCATAGTTTCAACATTTTCTGCATTTTCGGTAAGCCAGTGTACACCAATGGAATTCCTTGAGCTTTTAATTTTTCCAACAGAATGAATTTGCCCATGTGATGGATTTGGAGTCTTTGGATGGACAAGAAGTTCCTGTAATTTCAAGTCTATAATCTGCCGAAATGGACTTTCGTCATCTATGATGTCCCATAAAGCGTGTATATATTCTGTTGTCGAACCTTCATAGAAATTAAATGCATTAAGTGTTGATGTCGTACGTGTACAATTACCTATACAAAGTAATAGACGTGGAAATCCTGGCTTACCAACGCCATAGGACATTGTGTTTACATCCCCTCTACTCGGATGTGCAAGTCCTAATTGGTGATGAGAATGCCATTCCCCTATATGTTGCAAACGATATCTACTGTATAGTTCATTACCTATCCTCTGAAGATAATTCCAATCTTGAATGAATGAAGTAGAATTATGTTGGGCACTATGACCAGGCCCTATTGCATACATTACAATCGGTGTGCCAGTAGATGTCCAATACCCAAACAACTGCCCTCCTGTTTCTATGTTTGGATAATCCAAAATACAACGTGAAATGAAATCAAATTCACTGCGATATATAATAGAAACAGAAGATGGTTTACTTTGATTAAAGTCCAAACCTTGTGCTCGACTAGAACTATAACACTCTTTATTTGACCGAGGACTACTAAGAAAATCTGATAACAAACCCATTTTATTTCATTTATACTCAGTTATTAATATTGTTACTTACGTTATTGTTATATAATTCGTGCTTAGATTAACAAAACTTCCTTTATAATACAGACATTCCATTATCCATATTTTTCCAAAAACACACTTGGAACATATGCCGTCGCAACCGTAAGAAGGCCGTCAATTATCAATCCTACCCTCTGCTGCCCTTGATAACGTGCGACTTTACCTATGACTCCTTTAAATTTTCCATCTATAATTCGTACGATATGACCCGTTTGGAATTTTTTAATTGATGTCGATGACATAATAATACCTTCCGCATCTGATGCACATATAATCTTGAGACTCTCAATCTGACTGTCGGGTACTATAAGAGGCTTTTTAATCAAACGTGATCCTTCGTGAGTATGACGATAGTAAAAACGTACGTACGGTAGGTTTACGTTGTCGTAAACAAATGACTTTATTACTTCTTCTGTTCCGCGTGCAAAGAAAATGTTGGGAAGACGAGATTCTTCAACGGTTTTTCGTTTGCCGTCAACTTCTTTGACGGTCTTGATTGTCGGATAGTATGCCTCTACATGCTTGCCTACCAAATAATCGTATGCCTTCTTTTCGCGTCCGTAGGTGACACGGAGCGCATACCAATGGGGACCTTCCTTCGGCTTCCTCTTTATTGTTTTGATGGTACTACCCGACAGAGCGTTTCTGGTGGACACCCCACTTTGTAAGTTCTCTGCCAAATCTGGCTTCTGGACTTCGGGGAGGGCATCGGGGGTAAACCCGGTGCAGGGAGGGATTTCACCACCTCCAAAGGTGTTATCATCTATTGATGCGTTATCAGCGATTTTCATATCGGTGACCTTACTTTGTTCTAGACAGAACTCAGTTAAGGACATAAAAAAGCGTGAGATCGTCCTGTTGTCTGTCCCACCCATAGAGGCTCTCGCATTGCCCAATTCTGTTGAACAGACAACGTTAGAGCCCACGCCGATATGAATAACCGCTACCATTTGGAGACCTATATAAACAATTGCATTGCGCCCAAAAGGGTACAATTCGTGCTTACAAGGTCTCCGGAGGAGTGATATAATCACACCCGGGACATCTACCGTTGCTACGTTCAAGACAGAACTTTTGAAATGCTTTGCGAGGATTTCTATAGGTCTCAAACACAGCGTCAAGTAAACGCCTTAAATATGTCTTGGACTATTATTACCCACCCAACGCCCACTTTGTACTGCTTTGTCATCATGTAACTCCGCCATACTCAGCTCGGCGTAGGCGCCTTACCTGATATCGTGAAAGATCTCGTCTGCCTATGACAAACAGGAGAAGGCCATATAGTCCGACCGCAAAGGTACGAAAGATTATTTAAATTACAAAAGAAATGGGCATTTTTTTTGTATCAAACCTTGAATTTAACTGTGATTAACAATATTCATCGATATGTAACGTAGCAGGAAAAGGACAAAAGAACGTGAAATCATGAATTCAATAGAAAAATCGTCAACCTTCACCTTTTTAGTTTATTTCCTTGTGCTGAGGAGGCTCTGCGCCAATGTTACTCCGCTATGACTCCGCTGTGACTCCGCTTTTTACCACACCCAGATAGGAGCATCACCGACTTTGGTACGGAGGACGATTGGAGGATTATTGGAGCTGTGGCAATGGTGATATAATGCAAAAATAGTACTGAAATGCGGGATTTTTGTATGATTGGGACGATATTTGCACCTTTTGAGACGATTTTTTCATCCTGTTTCATTAATTTTATGTTATTTTGCAGCGTGAATCTAAATAACGTCTGAATAACTAAAAAAACAACGATATGATAGAGATGAAGAAATTGATGGCTGTTGTATGCTGCTCATTGGCGACACTCAGCATGAGTGCCGACAACAATAGTCCTCGTATTATAAAAGAGGTGAAGCCGGTGGTGGTCAATTGCCCCGAGGGCACTGTCCCCAGTCTGCCCCACCTCGTATGGGTGAGCTATAGTGACGGACAAGGAGAATTCCGTCAGGTGAAATGGGGCAATTCCGCCCTTGCCACCGAGAAAGAGCAGGCCGACAAAAAGATAAACACTGTTGGTAAATCATATAAAGTTAAAGGTTACATTATTGGAGACGAAACCACCGAGCAGGGTTTCCCTGTTTCTGCAGAGGTAAAGGTGGTTAATGGCGAGAATGGTGTGCCGCGAAGCGTCGTGGCACACACCCTGCCCCTTGCCGACGTCAGACTCAACGGCGACAACCGTCTGACATGGAACCGCGACGAGGCCATCCGCGAGATTTGCTCGTGGGATGTCACCCAGCAGCTCTACAACTATCGCGACACCTACGGATTGCCCACTGAGGGCTACACCACAAGCGACGGTTGGGACGCTCCCGAATGTAAACTCAAGGGCCATGGCTCAGGTCATTATATGTCGGCATTGGCACAGGCATACGCCGTTGCCACCGACCCAGTGCAGAAGGACATACTGAGGAAGAACATCGTGAGAATGGTGAACGAACTGCGCGAATGTCAGGAGCGCACCTTCGTATATAACGAGAAATTGGGTCGCTATTGGGAGGCTCGCGACTTCGCCCCCGAGGAGGAACTGCGCACGATGAAAGGTTCATGGAGCGACTTCGACACATATAAAAAGAAGTATAAGGAGTATGGCTACGGATATATCAACGCCATTCCCGCCCAGCACTGTGCCCTCATCGAGAAATATGCCCCATACAACAACACCGACGGAGTATGGGCACCCTACTACTCGGTGCACAAGCAGCTCGCCGGACTCATCGACATCGCCAACCTGTTTGACGACAAGGCCGTAGCCGACAAGGCCCTCACCATTGCCAAGGACATGGGACTGTGGGTGTGGAACCGCATGCACTACCGCACCTACGTGAAGCAGGACGGAACACAGGAGGAGCGCCGCCAGCGCCCTGGCAACCGCTATGAGATGTGGGATATGTATATCGCCGGCGAGGTGGGCGGCATCAGCGAGTCGCTGGCACGCCTGTCGGAGATGGTGAGCGACAAGGACGAGAAAGCCAAACTGCTTGAGGCAAGCAACTGCTTCGACGCACCCAAGTTCTTCGACCCTCTGTCGAGAAACATCGACGACATACGCACTCGTCATGCCAACCAGCACATCCCGATGATAATCGGTGCACTGCGCTCATACAAGGGCAACGGCAACACCTATTATTATAATATAGCACAAAACTTCTGGAGCCTGCTCCAGGGACGATATGTATATGCCACCGGAGGCGTGGGCAACGGCGAGATGTTCCGCCAGCCCTACACACAGACCCTGAGCATGGCCACCAACGGTATGCAGGAAGGCGAGGCAGAGAGCAATCCCGACATCAACGAGACCTGCTGCGCTTACAACCTCCTGAAGCTCACGCGCGATCTCAATTGCTACAATCCCGACGACGCACGCTATATGGACTACTACGAGCGTGTGCTCTACAACCAGATTGTAGGTTCGCTCAACTCCGAGCACTACCAGACCTGCTACCAGTATGCCGTGGGCCTCAACGCCACCAAACCCTTCGGCAACGAGACTCCGCAATCCACATGCTGCGGCGGCACAGGATCGGAGAACCACACCAAGTATCAGGAGGCTGCCTACTTCGTTAACGACGAATCTCTCTTTGTTACGTTATATTTACCTACTACGTTAGATTGGAAAGAAAAGAATATAAAGATTGTCCAGGAATGCCTTTGGCCGGCAGAGTCATCCAAGATTACCATCGCCGAGGGCAAAGGCAAGTTTGCCATGAAGCTCCGCGTGCCTTATTGGGCAACAAAGGGCTTCACGGTCAAACTCAACGGCAAGACCATCGCCACCGACTGTGCTCCATCCACATATTATAAAGTGGAGCGCAAATGGAAAAAAGGCGACGTGATTGAGGTGGAGATGCCATTCAGCAAGCATATATTCTATAATGCCGACAAACTGACTGCCGACGTGGCAAGTGCCGACGGCACACAGCTCGACGACGCATGGGTGGGCACACTGATGTATGGTCCTCTCGCCATGACCGGCACCGACGCTATGACATGGAGCGACGCAACACTCAACATCGACTCGCGACTCGACAACATCACAGCCAACCGCCCCACCAATGACAAGGGCGTGAACGGCAACCTATACACTCTGACGGTGAACGGACAGACATTCCAGCCCGACTACTACCGCACGAGCCACACCACCCACTACTACCGCATCAACCACACCGACGCACCGCAAAGCGAGGTAAGCGAGAGTACGGCTGAAGTGGATAAGAGCGAACTGAAAGCCCTCATCACGATTGCTGAAGAGAGAGTGGCTGAGCAGGACAAGTGGGCTCCCAACGGCTACTGGCGATTGGTTAAGGCACTCGACGACGCCAAGATGGTAAATAACAGCACTGCAGCCACAACCCAGAAGAAGGTGAACGGAGCGGCTGCCAAGCTCAACAAGGCCATCAACACCATGCGTCCGGGCAACCTTGCAGAGATGGAAGACCTGCGTCCGCTGACAGGACTGCTTCGCAGGGCGGGAACTCCCGACGAGAGCACATCAGCCGAACTGAAGGAGGCTGTGGAATATGCCAATATGGTGGTGAAATACGTCACCGACGGCAGCGGCACCCACGACATGATCTCTACAGCCGTGGACAAGCTGCGCAAAGCAATGAAACAATAATAGCAACAAAAATAAGTACTAACTAAAATTTTAAGTTGATATGAATGTATCTCAGAAAGAAATGAACTTTCGACATGGCAGAGCCATCGTCAAAGCCACGACTTGTCTGCTGCTCTTGACAGCAGGCAGCGTGATCTCTCCTGTGCAGGCCGCCCAGGAAGGAATGGGTATCACATCGACTACATCCGTGCAGCAGAACGGCACAGTGATAAAGGGTGTGGTAGTAGATGTCAACGGTGAACCGATTATCGGAGCCAGCGTAGTGGAAAAGGGCAATCCGAAAAACGGCACCATTACCGATTTCGACGGTAACTATACTCTTAAGGTGAAGAACGCCAAGACTCCCCTTGTCGTTTCTTATATCGGATTCGTAACCCAGGAGACCAAGGGAGGCAAGATGACACTTCAGGAGGACCTCAAGTCGCTCAACGAAGTGGTTGTCATCGGTTACGGTACACAGCGCAAGGGCGACATCACATCGGCTGTATCGAGCGTCAAGGCCGAGGATTTCGCAGGCGGTAAGATTGGTGATGCCGCCGAACTCGTGAAAGGTAAGATTGCAGGTCTTTCGGTGGTCAACTCATCAGGTAACCCTACGGAGTCGTCATCAATCATGCTCCGTGGTGCCACCACTCTTAAAGGAGATGTTACTCCACTCGTGCTTGTCGATGGTATCGAGGGTTCACTTACTACAGTGGCTCCTGAGAACATCGCCTCTATCGACGTGCTGAAGGACGCATCTGCCGCTGCCATCTACGGTACACGTGGTGCCAACGGCGTCATCCTCATCACCACCAAGACCGGTAAGCGCGACGCAGCCGTGAACATCAACTACTCCAACTACTTCGCGTTCTCGCAGTGGTCGAAGAAGGCTGAGTTCATGGATACCCACGATGTCATCTACGGCAAGACATCGCAGGAGTACCTCGGCTACGACACCGACTGGATTAAGTCTGTTTCACGCAAGGCCGGCTTCAAGCACAACCACTCATTGCTCGTCAACGGCGGTACGAAGAACTCCACTTATTCTGCCAACGTTGCATACAACAAGGAGGAAGGTATCATGCGCAACAACGACAACGAGAACCTCAAGGCTCAGCTCGATTACACACAGTTTGCATGGGACGACATCCTGAAGTTCAACTTCAACGCCCTCGTCACACGTCAGAAGTACACCACTGGCGAATTTAACCTCGCCTACCGCAACGCTGTTATCCGCAACCCGTCGGAGCCGGTGTATAACGAGGACGGAAGCTACTATGAGAACTTCAACAAACTGCAGTACTACAACCCCGTGGAGATGCTCAACGAGAGCTTCGGCAATGTGCGCCGCCGCTTCTCGCAGTTGACCGGTAACGTGACCGTCACTCCTATCAAGGGTTGGGAGACCAAGCTCATGGTGTCACTCGGCGAAGGCTCCGACGCTGCCGAATATTTCACATCGCCCAAGCACTACAGCCTTGCCCGTCAGGAAAACTACAACGGCTCGGCTTCGAAGAGCAACGGCAACTGGATTGACAAGAACCTGGAGCTCACCTCACGCTATCACACCACCATCAACAACCTGCACCGCATCGACGCTCTCGTGGGTTACAGCTACCTCTATCACGAGGATGACGGCTTCAACGCAGGCAACGGCAACTTCTCTTCGCTTGCCTTCCTTTGGAACAACCTCGGCAACGGTTCGCTGCTTCAAGAGGAAGACCGCCACGCTTGGATGGGTTCTTATCGCAGCAGCAGCAAGCTCGTAGGTTTCTTCGGTCGTATCAGCTATGGCTATGCCGACAAATACAACGTCTTGGCAAGTATCCGTCGTGAGGGTTCCACAAAGTTTGGTGAGAACAACAAGTGGGCTACATTCCCCTCTGTATCAGCAGGATGGACCATCAGCAACGAGAAGTTCATGGAGAGCACCAAGAGCTGGCTCGACAACCTCAAGTTGCGTGTGGGCTTCGGTGTGACTGGTATCACTCCTTCCGACAACTATTTGTCGCAGTATCTCTATAACTTCGCCGGATATGGCGACATCAAGGACCTCAACGGCAACTGGATCAAGACTCTTGAGGTAGTGCAGAACGTGAACAAGAACCTCAAGTGGGAGACCACCGAGGAGTGGAACTTCGGTCTCGACTGGTCGGTGCTGAATGGTCGCCTCAGCGGTACTGTTGACTTCTACGTGAAGACCACCAAGGATCTTCTCTATCACTATGCAGTGCCATGTCCTCCCAACCTCTACGGATACACTCTCGCCAACGTTGGTAAGATACGCAACACGGGTATCGAGATTATGGTGAATGCCATCCCCGTACAGACAAAGGACTTCACATGGGAGACCACCGTCACACTATCGAGCAATAAGAACAAGCTTATCAACCTCAACAACGATCTCTATGAGACCGACAACTTCCAGGAAGTGGGAGGCGTGAGCGACCCGATTTCAGTTACTACCCACTGTATGGAGGTAGGCTCAGGACTTGGCGACTTCTGGATGCTCAAGTCTGTAGGTGTTGACAAGGACGGATTCGTGCTTGTGGAAGTGAAGGACGAGAACGGCAACTGGGTGGCTAAGCCATTCAACACCAACCTCAACGTGAAGGAAAACCGCCAGCGTTGCGGCAATGGTATGCCAGACGTATATTTCGGTTGGAACCACACCCTTCGCTACAAGGGCTTCGACCTCAACATGCAGTTCACCGGTCAGTTTGGCTATAAGATTCTCAACGCACAGCGCTGCTTCTATGAGAACAACTCTATCGCCTACAACCGTCTGAAGAGTGCCGACAAGCTCTATCCCGCCATCAATGCCGACGGCACACCGTATATCGACCCCGAGACAGGTCAGCAGAAGATGGTTAAGCTGTCAAGCTCAATGTCGCAGGGCGTATGGAGCGACCATCTTGAGAATGGCGACTTCCTGAAGCTCTCCAACGTCACCCTCGGTTACACACTGCCTCTGAAGGGCAAGGTGACCAACTATCTGAAGAACGTGCGCGTGTTTGCTTCTGCCACCAACCTGTTCTGCATCACAGGCTATGACGGTATCGACCCTGAGGTTAGCAACTACTTCATGGCTCCCGGTATCGACGACCGCGACAAGTATCCGACAACCCGCAGCTACACCTTTGGTATGTCATTCAACTTCTAATGCGGCATGTCATTCAATTTCTAAAAACAGTAAAACATAATAACACATATATATTATGAAAGCAATAATAAGAAAAACCCTCGTCGGCCTCTGCATCGGTGGAGCCGTGCTCACAGGAGCAACGTCATGTACCGACCTCGACGAGAC
>JBJEAY010000539.1:0-8817 GCA_051869575.1 Prevotella sp.
TCTAAGACGATTCGGGTAGTTTTCGGCAATGTTGCCATGACTAACCACTAATGCAGTGACCTGGGTATCATTCAGTGCCTTGAAGACGTTAGCCAATCCAGCCTCGTCCGTACAATCAAGGATTTCGTCGATTACAAGGAGATTCAATCCCTTGCCATCTTCACAGTTCACATTGCTCAATTTATGTAATGCAAGCACACTGGCAAGTTCTACACGGCATTTTTCGCCTGCACTGAATTTGTCAAATGAGCCACAATCAATTCCATCACGAATAAGTGATACAGAAATCTTGTCACGTACCTTACCGGATTTAAGTACGGTATAGCCTGATAGATTAACACGAATATCACTACCTATCGCATCCAGAAAATCGTTAGTAATCTGAGAGATTGCCTTAATTTTGGTGTTGGCGAGATAGGTCTTGAACTCAATGAAAGTCGCTTCTTGTGCCTTCAGCTTGTTTAGCTGGAACTCAATAGCTTCCTTACGCTTGACGGCTTCTGCCCATGCCTTATCGTACTTCTCCTTACTTTCTTTCAAACGAGCCAGCATATCGTCATCAGAAGCAGATTCCAGCGTCTTGATCTGGTCTTCGTATGTAGCAATGGAAGCCTCTGCGACCTTAATATCGTTTTCCAGATTTGCTATGGCCTGCTCCAGATTTTTCGTGCAAAGGTCGATGTTGTCAAACACTTCATCGAACATTCTTTTGCGAGTATTAGCAATCGCCTCTTGAAGTTCCTGCTCTCTGGCCTGTGCGGTTTCAATAGAGTCTGCCAATCTTTTGCATTTGTTCTTGACAACGCCTAAATCCGACTGGGCATCATTCAAAGCATTGATCAAAGGCTGACGCTTGCTGTCAATTTGTGACTGCTGGCTACGCTTTTCTTTGCCTTCCGCAACGCATTGAGTGTAATCTTTATCATTGATAGTAATGTCCTTTTCAATCGCTTCCAGATTTAGTTTGCTGATTGACAGTTCCTTCCTGGTTTTAACGACATCGACATTGTTAGCCAAGGTAAACTCGTGATGACACTTCGGACACTCAATGACTCCAGCCAACTGTTTTTCAAGATTAGCGATTGTTGTATTGGCTTGCGTGCGCTTCTGCGATAATTCATTGCTATATTGCTTCAGAGTACGGACCTTATCTTGCAACTTGGTAATCTCTGCTTCTAATGATTCGCGCTCAGCATCAAACTTAGCAAATGCTTGCTCATTAGAGGTGGTCAGCTTCTTCACTGACGCTTCCAGTTCCGCAACAGATTTGACAGCGGCTTGATGCTGGGTGTTAAGGCTTACGATATTGCTTTTGGTTCCTTGAAGACTTTGACGGTTGGCTTCAATACGTTCATTGTAATCAGAGATGGCTTGCACCCCTAATTTCTTAAATTGTTCAGAAATGGTCGAGTATGCCTTGGTTGTGTCTGCATCGGATTTTTCCAATTCTTGCATGGCTACATCCAAAGCGTCCAGCGCATCCAACTTGTCATTGGTTTCATTGATAGATTGGTTGTAAGAGCGGATTTGAGCACGCTTCTCCACAATTAAGTCTTTGATGCTGGCGATACGTGTGGCTCTGTTGGCTTTTCGGTCTGCGGATTCTGTAATGGCTACGTGAATTTCATTTTCAAGTGCTGATACGCGGCCAATACATTCTGCCACCTCTTTTTCTGCCTCAGATAATTCTGCTTGTACAGGCTCCATATCTTTCCGTAAAGCCTCAATAGATTCATCAACCATTACTCCATTGCTGAAACGATTGATGATTTCTTTCTTTTCTTTGTCGGAACTGGAGAGAAATGATTGGTATTTACGGGCGGTCAGAATGAAATTACGGAGAATATCATCTTTCGACAAGCCAATCTGGTCCAAGACGTATTTGTTATAGTCTGCAACTGTAGCCTGTTTGATTTCCTCTGTGTCTGTATCATACGGACCATGCTGTACGATAATTTGAATTTCTTGGGGAGATTTACGAGACAAGCGACGGTTAATCGTCATAGTTTTAACCTCCTCGTGATTTGTGAAAGTCAATGATACCGTAGCCTCTTCAAAACGGTCGTTGATAATTTCGTCGATATTAACCTTACGCAAAGGCTCGCCTGTAATACCGATAGCCAGGACCTCAATCAACGCGGATTTACCGGATCCATTGGAGTTCTGAGAATCGTTATCCAGGTTGTTTCCGAAAATCAGCGTAGCTTGATTCTGAATAGGTGCGTATGATAATTGTTCAAACGCACAGATATTAGTTGCTGAGAGCTTGGTTAAATTCCACATGAGTTATTGATTTTATCAAGATATTGCAATCCCAGTTCAACATTGTCGATAGCTCTGTCAGAGCAGAAGTTGGTGTACTCTTGCTTAATGCCGGTCTTGTCATATTTCTTAGACAAATCCTGACCCTCTGTAAGCTGCACTTGTGTTTGTTCTGTCACCAATTCAATTTTTGTTGCACCACATTCTGCCAGCTTTTGCTTATCGACAGATGTGGCTTGTTTAGATTGGCAGTTGACCCGTACCTTCACCTTGTAACGCCCATCGCTTTTAATACGCTGGAGTTCTTCCATGAAAGTAGCATCAACATCGGCAAAATCCACGTCAATAACTTTGTAGCGCGTGTTTGCCTCATTCTTGATAAATTCATAGCTGCCATCGTCATAAATGGCAGTATATCCTTTTTCCTCATCCTCGCCAAAATTATGCTGGCGCGATGAGCCAATATATTCAATTTTAGTACCTGCTATAGATTTACGGTTATGATAATGCCCAACCAATATGGCAGCAAACTCCTTAAATAAATTGGCTGGGAGTTCATCGTCACTGGCTGTAGCAAGGCCACCACGGATCCCCTGGTGGATATACAATACGGCTCTGCGCTCTGGCATGATTTCTTTAGTCATTTCCTTATAACGCTCAATAAAACTGCCGTTTTCCGGGAAATAACTCATTACAAAAAGGTCTGTGTCTTCCATTTCATAAATGGCATAGTCATCAATGATTTCTACGCCTGGGTATTCAGAAAACACAAGGCTATATCCATCCAATGACTCTTGATCAACTTTATCGTGGTTGCCTTCCGCGATAATAATCGTAAGCCCTTGGTGTGTAGCCTTCATTATTGCTGACCGAACAGCCAGCATGGTAGAAAGCGTTTGTGCGCTGCGAGATAGCCACAAGTCACCTCCAATTATAATCTTATGTATATTGCGCTTATCACATACATCCAACGCTTCATTCCAGTTCTCAACAAATTCTGGAATGTTGTCCTTACTCACGTGAATGTCGTTAATCAATAAGGCAAAAGGATTTTTCTTGCTCATATATGCTTGTTGATTTATAAGCGCACGCCAAGTTAATGACGTGCGCATTATGAATATTATTGATTAACGACGGCGTGCAGGACGTGCGGAACGTCTGGAAGGACGTGCAGCAGGTTCATTGGTGTCATCGTTACGTTCACGTGAGCGACGAGTGGGGGCAGGCTCAGGTTCTTGGTCATCTTCCTCATCGTCTGAAGGCTCATGCGGTTCAGCATCATCATCGTCTTCAGGTTCCGGCTCTACCACCCTTTGTTTTTCGGTGCGCGAATCCGACTTACGCTTTGGCTCATCGTCTTCTTCGTCATCGCCTTCTCCATCTGCGATAGCATCTTCAATGGCCTGGAGGAGATCTGCGTTGCTCTTGGTATGAGTGATACGGATGTTCAAACCGTTCTCCTCAATGTATTCCTTGATAGAAGTACGGAGTTCCTGACCTTCTGCGGATTTGTCATCCAGACCAGCCTCGTCAAGACGGTCGTAACGGTCCCACAAGGAATCGATGTCTTCTACGCCGCCGGCATTGCCGCCATCTTCACCACCTTTGCCACGGCCAAGTACAAAGTGCGATTGGTCATCGGCAGGAAGCAAGAGCTTAATCTGCTCAATACAGTTCTGTACCGCATCATCGTGCAAGATGTCAATATCGTATTTCTCGTCAATCTGAGCCAGGTACTCAATAGTAGCCTCCAGATGGAAACGGGTATAGCGATACAGCACCTCCGGCAGACGAGGCATATCAAGCAGTTTCTGACAAGCATCCTCATCAAGCTGGTGTTGGTCAGACAGAGTGTCGATGTTGAAAGAGTAAGAGGCTTTGTTGTTCTCAGTCTTACGGGTAATTTCCGTAGGATAAGCATTCGAGATAGAGGAAATAGGACAAGGAACATTCTTGCCGCCCTTATTGAGCTTATTCCACACATTCAGCTTGCGCTCCTCCAGATCTTTGTACTGTGAGTACGATAACTGAAGGATCTTGATACCTTCGCCCGGATTGTCAAGGTCAAGCACGTACATACAACGCTTGGAGTCCCAACGGAGTCCGCCGGAGAAACTGCCCTCGCGCATTTTCTTGCACAGAGCGGCATCATCTGCATGGACTTCACATACACGATTGACGTATGTATCGATGAGGTCTGCCTGGATTTTGTCTTTGAAAGCGTGCTTGGCGTTGCACACTGTAACGTAAGTGATTTTGGGTTTGCTCTTGGTATCGGTTTGAGGCTCCACAATTTTCAGCATAAGAGAGCGCAACGGGTATTCGTAACCCTTACGTTCCATAGGCAACACTTTGCCTTCGGCATCAACAACAGGGGCCAAGGGGAGAATACGGATGGCGTAAGTTCCGTCGTTCTTGAAGCGCAGATACGTGGCGCGGCTTCTGCTTTCTTCACTGCTTTTCTTCTTTGCTTCTTCGAGGGTTTCCTGGGTTGAAGCGAAAATGTCTAATGCAGACATTTTAAGTTCTTTTTCTTGTTCCGTCATGGGAAGAGTAATTAAATTTTTCTTGAAAGATTCTTCCATGTCTCAGCGTAGGCACCAGCGTATGCTTCTTGGGCTTCTGCGGCTTTCAGCAGGTCTCTCGATAACAGGTCGATACCCCACTCAGACTTGGCATGATGGATAATCTTCTCAATGACGAAATCCATCTCAGTTGCAGATTCATTTTTGAGATCGAAATACTCAAAGGTATTTTCTTCTCCAGGAATTTGACAGGTATGGAGAGGAGCGTATAACTCTTCAAAATATCTGTATAGGGCTTCTGGTTCTGGGTGGTCTTCCAACTCTTCACTGAGGGTTTTGAGCAGATACCCGAATAGAAACTTCAACTGAGGTAGTGAGCGATTCTTCTTTTTGTCGAACAGCAAGTAACCATATTCACCTGCCGGCAACTCATCCACTGAATCTAAAAGCTCATCTGTGTCAGCACAACCGTCGCGGATTTCGATTATGCCCTTTGCTCTAATCATCTTACATAAGCAGTCAAGTATTAAAATCTGATGCAAAGGTAAGCATATATTTTCAAATAACCAAATTTTCAGCCAAATAAAATTTCATAAATTTCAGTCAAATTATAATATATGCTCATTATCAATTACTTACGAGTTTCACTATTGTGAAAGGATAGATTAGTGAAATATGCTTGCAACATCAATCACCGTTTGGTTTGTACTTCCTCTCCACTGTAGATTAGGCTCCGCAAGTGCCTTTACAAAAGGACCGTCAACCAGCACATTGACATACCGAAGTATCTCAGGGTAGTGCTTTAATATATGATCTAATGTATATCCCGACCAAAGCCAAATGGTTTTGGCGGTCCGGTCTTTGATCATTTGACACAGTTCCAAAATGGCATCGTACTGCATCAAAGGCTCGCCGCCTAAGATGGAAATATTACAGTCATCTTGGCATAATTCAGCAAATACCTCTTCAACAGTTCTTTCTATTCCACTGGAGATTTCCCAGTATTGTGCATTGTGGCACCCTTCACAGCGAAGAGGGCATCCAGCAACATAAAGCGAGTTGCGAAGCCCGACCCCATCAACTGAGGTCGAGCATACTATCTTCGCAACTGAAATTTTCTTATCAGTCATGCGTTACACGGTCGTTAAGTTCGGCAATTTTTCCAGAGTTCCATCGATCTGTCGTACCGACAAGATACCCGGTAATACGCTGGAGCTTATCAATTTGTTTGCTACCACAACAAGGACATTCGTGTAGCTCCTTGGAGGCATCCTCATACCCACAATTCATACAGCGATTACGGTTATGATTGACGCTACCATATCCGATATTGTATTTATCCATTAGGTCCACAACATCCATAACGGCTTGTACATTGTGTGTGGCATCCCCATCCAGCTCTACATAGAATATATGTCCACCACGTGTCAAATCATGGTATGGGGCTTCTATCTGTGCTTTATGAGATGCGCTACAATGGTAATACACTGGCACATGGTTAGAGTTGGTGTAATAATCCTTGTCGGTTACACCAGGTATGATGCCATATTTCACCTTATCTTTCTTAGTGAACTTGCCTGACAGACCTTCTGCCGGTGTCGCAAGCACAGAGAAATTCAAGTCGTAATGGTCAGCCAATTTCTTGACCTCATCGCGCATAAAGGTGACTATCTTCAAGCCTAAAGCCTGGGCTTTATCGGACTCGCCGTGATGCTTACCCACCAATGCAATAAGACATTCGGCAAGACCAATGAAACCAACACCAAGCGTGCCATGCTTCAAAACCGGACGCACTTCGTCTTCTGGCTGTAAATTCTCAGAGCCTACCCACATACCCGACATGAGAAGGGGGAACTGTTTGGCCATTGCCGTACACTGGAACTTGTAGCGGTCGTACAACTGACGGCCAGCCACACCAATCATTGCCTCCAGCTTATCAAAGAATGCCTGAACTCGCTTCTCCACGTTGGTCTCATTCATTACGCTAAGCGCAAGACCTGGGAGGTTGATGGTGGAGAACGAAAGATTGCCACGACCTATTGACGTGCTGACACCAAAGCGATTCTCAAACACACGGGTCCTGCATCCCATCGTTGCAACTTCATGCTCATATCGTTTGGGGTCATCAGCCTTCCATAACGGGCTTTGATTGAACGGCGCATCCAAATTCAAGAAGTTGGGGAAGAAACGCTTGGCAGTTACCTTGCAGGCCAATTGATACAAATCGTAGTTGGGGTCTCCAGGAAGGTAATTTACACCACGTTTCTTTTTCCAAATCTGAATAGGGAATATAGCGGTAGATCCATTGCCCACACCCTTATAGGTTGTATTCAATAGCTCTCTCATAACACAACGGCCCTCTGCGCTGGTATCGGTGCCATAGTTGATGGAGCTGAATACCACCTGGTTTCCACCGCGCGAGTGAATGGTGTTCATGTTATGCACAAAAGCCTCCATTGCTTGATGTACGCGCTCAATTGTCATATTGATAGCATGACGCTTGACACGCTCGGTTTCATCAATGGCTTCTTGTCCATCTAAATCGTGATATACGTAGTCAGCGATATACGCCGTCTTCAATTTGTCGTAATTGATTCCTGAGAATTTTTCGATTTTACCAATCTCCTCTACATACGTTTTACGCACATAAGGAGCAAGGTAGAAATCGAAAGCTGGAATCGCTTGTCCACCGTGCATTTCCATTGTTATACCCTCTTGTTTCAAGATATTTGCGCACATTGGGGATTAGACTATCTCTTTATCTTCAGCATTACCTGGTCAGATACTCTGCACTTCGCCCATACGAATTTCACGCAGGGCTACTCTACTCACTCCATCGTCAATGGGCTTTCGATAGTCGTTACAGTAATCAAACTTCCATTGTTTATGAGCTGCACGCACATGAGCTAAACATTGATAGATTGCACAGGACCGGAAAGATGGATGTACCTGCAAGAAGCTACGTACAGACTCCCATGTTGATTCTTGTCCATCTGGGTCTATTGCAATAATCGCTTTGTGCTCTCTTTCTATTAAATTTGCATTGACCAATGGGGTAATGAACACGCAAGTGTCTGGCCCGTATTGCTTACTTTGATTCTTCCATTGTTTGAAATCCTTGTCCAGATGAAGACTATTGCTTTCAAACAGCTCCTCATCATAACCAGGAATTGATGGAACATCATGCGCAAAATCAAGAAAGCAATGCCATCTATCACATACGGTTACTCCACACGCTCCATAGTGCTTCCATTCTGTACTTTTAGGATTATAGCAGCGATTGATCATATTATGCCATACCCGGTACATACGAGAAGTAGAACGATAAGTGATTTCTCCAGCCCCATAATAGCCCACGCCGGCTACACTACGTGCTAATCTATCTTTTACTCGCCCTCTTTTAATGTCGGTCATAGCCGCAACCGTGCAATACCCAGTATTAGTGAATTGCACACGCCAATAATTCCCTTTTGGAGTTCTATGGTCAAAGGCAATGATTTTATATTCAAGCCCTAAGCGATTGGTAAATGCAGCATTTATCATAATTGAAAGTTTTGACACCACGGTATAACCTTATGGCTGGACACACCACTTAGGCTTCCACCGTTAGCATAAGATATTTCTTACACACCCTATATTTATAGGTTCACAGAGAGTTTACCGCATTGTTTCCAATACGGGGAACAAAATCTATTCTGTATTTGCTCCATTGAAATGCAGCCTAAGATACTGGCTGTTTCAATGCGCTTAGCAGGACGTGATTCACCATGCCCAGCCTTGAACCCGTCGGAGAGCATCTTATTGATAGGATGCTGCAAACAGGTCAAACTCTTGCTGGGATAGTAATCCTTGTCGTGAATATGCAACAAATTAGCATCGGAGGACATACGGGCTTCTTCGCTCAGTAAGAACTCATCCACAAACTCCTTAGACCTTTCACTGGCAATCTTCATAATCATGACAGATGGAGTATCGGCGTTAATATTGGCATTCTCGCGTGTCACGTAGTTTTTCTTGGAAGCAATAATAT
>JBJEAY010000540.1:0-1599 GCA_051869575.1 Prevotella sp.
AAAGCATATACATATATAGATAAAGGCAGGTTTGAGTTGGTGGATAAGCCCAAACCTACGATACAGGATCCTACGGATGCCATCGTTCGTGTGACGATGAGCAGCATCTGTACGAGTGACCTGCATATCAAGCATGGTAGTGTACCAAGGGCTGTACCGGGAATCACCGTCGGGCATGAGATGGTTGGCACCGTGGAAGAACTGGGCAGTGAAGTCCAGGGATTTCATAAAGGCGACCGTGTGACGGTAAACGTGGAGACTTTTTGCGGCGAATGTTTCTACTGCCGACATGGATTTGTGAACAACTGCACCTCCCCACATGGCGGTTGGGCACTTGGCTGCCGCATCGACGGCGGACAGACGGAATATGTGCGCGTGCCGTTAGCGAAGCAGGGACTGAACCGGATTCCCGATGGTGTGAGTGATGAACAGGCTTTGTTTGTGGGCGACATCCTCGCCACCGGATTTTGGGCGGCTCGTATCAGCGAGATTTCCGAAGACGACACCGTGCTCATTATCGGAGCCGGACCGACGGGCATCTGTACCTTGCTCTGCGTGATGCTGAAACATCCCAAGCGCATCATTGTCTGTGAGAAATCTGAAGAAAGACGCGCCTTCGTCAAGCAACACTATTCCGATGTACTGCTGACGACACCAGAGGAATGCCCCGCCTTCGTCAATAAGAACAGTGACCACGGAGGAGCCGACAGGGTGATAGAGGTTGCAGGAGGCAAGGACACGTTCCAACTGGCATGGCAATGTGCCCGACCAAACGCCATAGTAACGGTAGTAGCCCTCTACGATGAGCCACAGGTGCTGCCTCTGCCTCAGATGTACGGCAAGAACCTCACCTTCAAAACTGGAGGTGTTGACGGCTGTGACTGCAAAGAGATACTTCAGCTCATTAAAGAGGGAAAAATCGACACCACTCCGCTCATCACCCATCGCTACCCACTTGCAAGTATAGCTGAAGCCTACGTACTCTTTGAGCAGAAGCGGGATGGAGTTATTAAAGTCGCTATAACGCAATAAAAAGATGAAAACAAATAGAATCGAAATAATCTCAGTAAGCGAGTGTTTAAAAAAGAACCTAAATATTCCAGAATACCAACGTCCATACAAATGGAATGTTCAAAATATTACGGATTTACTACATGACATTGAGCACGCTATTAGCGAGAAAAGAATGTACACTGACTTTAAATATAGAGTTGGCACTTTAATTCTGCATGAAGGAGGCGAAAATTTGCATGTTGTAGATGGTCAACAGCGTATAATTTCTCTTACATTGTTGAATTATTATCTGGATGCTGAATTTGATAATAGTATTCTCAATAATAAATTTTCAGAAGCCATAACGCTCAAGCATATCAATGAGAATTATCAATGTATCAAGGAATGGTTTTCTCTACGAGCTGATGAAGATAAAAATGCTTTCATTAATGCAATGAAGGAAGTACTCGAAGTCGTGGTTATCTATGTCGAAAAAGAATCGGAGGCCTTCCAACTATTTGATTCACAAAACACTCGAGGCAGAGCTCTTGATCCTCACGACTTGCTAAAAGCGTATCACCTTAGAGAGATGCAAGGGAACACCTA
>JBJEAY010000541.1:0-8809 GCA_051869575.1 Prevotella sp.
TAAAAAAAAGGCAAAAATGCGCCGATAGTGTGCGAAACTTAAGTTTTTTTATCAACTTTCGCACACTATCGGCGTATTATCGATATATTCTATGTTTAAAATATGGATTATCAGCAATACTTCGGTGATTCGCCATACTTGTTGGGCAGTGGGTCGCTGTCCTGAAGGCAGAAGATGAGAATCATCAAGTTGCTTATCGTACTGATGGCACCAAGTACGAGATATACAGGCTTGGATACCACCTCAATAATCTCAGAAGGTGTGACATTGATGGCTGAGATAAGATCCAGGTCGCCCGATGTTGACATCAGTATAGAATTTGCCAGGTTGGCAAGGATTGAGGCAATCACCCAAATGGCACTGTGACCATTATCCTGCAAACGACGCACCGTCACTGCAGCAATCCATACATACAAAGCAATGCTGAATGCCAACGACACCATAATATTATCACTAAGCAATGAACTGCCAATCGCACTCACTGCCGCATAAACCAAAAAACTCCACCACAACTCACTGCGGCGTGCTCGCCCCTTGAAGTTGGTGATGTTCTGCCACGTGCTCTTCACGGCCTCGGTGAATGAAAGCTGTGGTCTTGCCTGTCTATTTTCCATAAAAATGTTTTATAACTTTTGTATCATTTTAGTGCGGCAAAGATACAACATTCTTGCGACATAACCAAACTTTTTGGCGGAAATGTGTATTAATGCTCGCTTTTTGCCCCTTCGCTATGCTCCGGCTCCTTTTCGGGAAAACTCTTACTGAGCGGACCATATACAGGATGCGCCTCGATTAGTTGGGGATTATATGTCATAGGCAATGTCTTTTCAGCCCAATCACGATAATATGTGGTTTTTCGAAGAAGATACAGATATTTCCTTGCGAGACGAAGATGACCGCTAACGAGCTCCACCTCGGCAAGTCTTCTAATGATGCGTCCACTCTGATTGTTGTTGCCTATCAACTGCTTAAACTCGAAGGCAAAGCGGCGCGAGGCGTTTACCATTCCGAGATAATAATACAAGTCGCTCTTCATAAGTATATTTGTCGGGTTGTCGAGATTGCCGTATATTGACACAAACTCTGTCATCTGCTCATTGCTGATAATGTGTTTCTTCCATTGAGCCAACCTTACTGCAGCCACGCTTGCAGGGGCTGACGGCATTTTGCCTGAAGCCCTGGCGATTATCTCGCTCCACTCCTGCTGACGCACAAGCATGGAATAATCCAACTGCTGGTATATATCGGATGTAAACCATTCGCGAGGGAAACACACTTCGGGCTCGCGATAATAATCTATTCCACGCACTACCCTCACTGCGGGATAAGGCAACATGGAACAACTCAATATCAATTCAAGAACTCCTACAGTGGTAACAAAGACTGCCGCAAAAATGTGACGAAGCCTGTCTTCGCTTTTTATAACAATATTAGAAGAGACAAATATTGCGCCAATTATAGCCAATGGACCTGCCAACCAATAGCCTACAGTCACCATTATCAATGAATAAACTATTGCCCATTTGCGATTACGTGGAGTGAGAGATATCATTCCGAGAGTCAAGGCAAGAGCAATGGGGAATGTGGTCATCACGTCCTTATCTCCCATCAACGCCCATACAGCCATGGGAATGAGGAAAGAAAGCATATAATTGCGTATATTATCCTTAGCGCCACAGCGTTTCTGAATAATCCACGCCAACTGTTGCATAGCCAACATAAGCAATGAAAGGAGCAGAACACCAAGTGAGATGTTCACGTAATTCTGCACCATCATCTCCGCGATATAACGGGCAAAGCCTCCCGGTTCGGCAAGTATCTCCGTCATATAGGCAACATCCCATAAAAACAGTTGCATCTGTTCGTGATATGCCAACGCACATGGGTAGGCATATCTCCAGAACAGGAACAACACCACGATAAATCCTATCGTGAAAATCAACTTTTTCTTATCTATTCTCTTCATCATTTCTTCATTCTTCACTCTTCATTCTTCACTCTTCATTCTTCACTCTTCATTCCCAACCTTCCATTCCATTCGTTTTTTGCTTTTGATATTCCTCCTCATATCCTTAACCTCTACCTTCTTGATGGTAAAGTCGGGAGTGTTGTATGAGAACATCCTTAGCAAATTGTCTTTGCGAGGATTACGTTGTGGCAGCAAGAAGGGTTTGGTTGAGCGACCATTGCTATCCACCATGGCAAAATATATGCGAGTGTAGAGCGCATCCTCACGGCGACTAGTGAATAGAAACCATCCTCCGCTCTTGCTCCAATTATGAAAACTATCGGTATCATCACTATTGGCATCACTCAGAGGCCACAACTTTCCTGTATTCAAATCGAGCAACCACAGGTCGGCTTCGGGATGCCATATCGAGAAATAGCCGTAGTCGAGCGTTGTGAACATAAGGTAACGCCCGTCGTATGACGGTCGTGGCCAAGAAATACTCTTGCCCATATTCGCGGCACTAACAAGCGTGTCAACTTGCTCACCGAATGAGCCATTATCCGGATTAAAGCCTATACGACACAGACTATAACGGCTTTTATCATAGTATTTCTTGGGATCAAGATACGGAGCAGTGATATAATAAACAGTGCGTCCATCAGGCGAGAACACTGGGCAATTCTCCAGATTATCCTCCGTTGCCAATCTTGGGTCAACTATGGCAGTATGGGATTGAGGATTATATATAAAGATGTCCGACTTGGTATCAAAATACTCTATGCGCTTTTTAGCCGTGACATGGAATATCTGCTGTGTCTCGTTAGTGCTGAAAGCGATATATTTGCCTGAGGGATGCCAGTTAGGGAATACCATCGGACCGCCTAATGAGTCATTCCTTGATTTCATATAATCGTCCTTGCCGTTATGGCGTATGATTGTCGCGCCCTTCTCGCCACGGATGTGCATGACAAAGTCGTCGGGATTAGTGGCATTAGGTGTATGACAGTTGACGCATGTGCCTGCCACTTCTGTTGTTCTGTATATGGCACTCTCATTGAAGTCGGAAAGGCAACGCTGGAATATCCCCTGTTTGCCGTAAATCTCATATCCTGGGGCCACCAGTCTATATGTGATTCCCCACTCCTTTATTGGTGTTTTACTGATATAAATGTCAAATGGCTGGAAGCGAATCCACTTCCCGTCTTTCTCGGCAGAAACTGTTATTGATAGTTTTCCTCCCCTATTGTCACTTAGCAATTTATGCCACTCGTCAATATCAAAGTCGGCATAATCACCCTCACTTTCCATCTCTCCCTTTACTGAGCCTTTCACGTGTACCTCCATTGAAGTGTATTCCTCATCCTCCATACAGAAATTGAGCGGAGCAATGTTCGAAGGAACAGTCACCCCACAATAGTCGGGATAGATACCTGGCAAGGCATTGACCTGACCTGCAGTATCTCTCATGTCAGAGCAAGCGCATAAGACAAAGCCCGACACTATCCAAAGTGCATTGATTATCGTTTTTCCTAAGTTCATACTAAATGTAGTTAAGCAGTAAGAGCCGCGTCTCACGACGCAGCTCGTACCTAAAGATAATAATCTTTACTAAGTATTAATAAAAACCTAACTGTTTATTTTCCACTAAGTCCGTCGGCAAAGCCTGCGTAGGTGTGCTTGCGATAGTAGTTGCTATCCCAGAGTCCTACAGGCTCACCTCCACGCCATCCGCTATTAGCAGGTGCGTCGGTAGCGCACCACTGGCAGATACCCCACTGCTGGTCAGCAGGAATAATGCGTAGATATTCTGACACAACAAACTTATACATCTCAGCCATGGCTTTGTGCTGCTCCTCGGTGACATCAACAGTCTTTACCGAGTTGCCGTTGGCATCAACCAGGCCCATGTCGAGCTCAGATACGCGGCACAACTTGCCAGAGGCAGCCATCAGTTCAAACATCTGTGTGATGTGCTTCTTCTTGCTCTCCTGAGTCTGAGGATTCATATAGCAAGAGATGTGCATCTGAGTGCCGATACCGTCAATCTTTGTCACGCCGTCGGCCTCCCAACGCTTAATCCATGCAATGAGACTCTTCAACTTACCGTTGTTGTCCCAGTCGCTTTCGAGGTTATAGTCGTTGACGAACAGCTTCAGGTCGCTCGGTGTTCCGCCGTTAGCCTCGAAGTGCTTGCGTGCGCTTGCCACAGCTGTGCGAACATAGTCAAGGTCGCCAAGGAAGTCCTGCCAATAGAAGGCATCGCCACCTACATCCCAAGTGCCACCAGGCTTGTAACCCTGTGAGTGCTGTAGTGCAAACACGCCCTCGCTGTCGGGGTTGCCACCAGAGATAGCCTCATTAACGACATCCCAAGCCTTAACCTTGCCCTCGCAAGCAGTCATCATACCACCAATCCACTGGTCCATAGCCCATATGAGGGTGTCCTTCTTCTCCTCGGGAGTGAGAGGAATAGTGTTGCCTGATGTGATTGTGTACCAGTGAATGTCGGCGAAGTAGTAATCTACCTCATGATCCAACTTGCCCTTATTCAGGTTAAAGGCGATAGACAACATACCATCACCTTCAGCAGGGATAGCTGAGGTAGCCTCATAGTATTGCCATTCTGTTGTGAAAGAAGGATTCTGAGGCAACATCTGCCAGTGCTTATATCCTCCTGGTTCACCATGACACTGAGTGTCGGTGCCAATAGGCTCAGAAGCCTTATACCAGAATGAAATCTTGTACTTCTCACCAGCTGCCCACGATTTGTTGGGAGTATAGATGAAGAACTGAGTATCCCATTCATTTGTGGCATTTGCATTTCCATGAACCACAATGCAGTTCTTACCATCAGGACCACCTGCTGTAGGAGTTCCAGGTACGTCAGCCTTACCAGCCTCACGTACTATGAAGTTGTCCATAGACTTACCTTCTTCCATTGAACCATTTGTAACCTGATCGGTAAATACCTCAAATGATGGAGCTTCGGAATGAGAGATTGTGATAGACTTCCAGTAAATCGTACCAGCAAAGTCTCCATGCTGGAAGAAGAGACCGTTGCTTGCCATTGTCGGTGTTACATTGAACTCAATCACGTCATAGTCGCCTCCAACAGGGATATTGAAGTTGCGGGTATCACCACCGCCCCAGTCGCCAATCTTAAAGCGCACATTAGGTTCTTCAGCACCCTCTGCCTTACATTCAATAGAAATCTTATATGTCTTTCCCTCTTCGAGAGAAATACCATTCACGAGCCAATACTGAAGTACATACCAAGGATCAATAGGTTCTGGGTTGTAGATAACAACAGCGCCGTCCTTGTTCCACTCAGTTACAACAGTCTCTGGACTTCCACTCCAACTATAACCAGTAAGTGTGGAGCAATCGAGTTGATAGTCAATCTTTTCCACTGTTGCATCCGGGTCAACCTCCATCTCCTTGTCAGCGATGAGCGACGTGAGCCACTTCATAGGCTGCTGAGAGTGCCATGCAAGAGTATGTCCATATACATTCTTTCCTGCATCTGTAGCATTATTAACGAACTCGGTAACAGTGCCGAATGACATATTTCCCTTATCATCTACACACGACGCCATCTTCATGGCATTGCCAGTCACCAACTCGTCGAAGTTGGAGTTGGCAAGCGCATATACAAGCTCCTTCTGGTTGTAGTCGCTTGCGGCAAGAGCCAGCGCCACCTTGAAATTGGGATTCTTCGAGCGGTCAACATTATCCTTCAATGGAGCATAGTCAGAGAGATACTCATAACCTTCCTTCTGGGGATTGCCACCTTCATATACTCGGTCCCAAGTATCAGCACATGAAGCCAGTAGCATGGCTCCAAGTGCTGTGATTATTAATTGCTTTTTCATTGTCACTAATGTTTTTACTTATTATAAATAGGTGAAAACTCCTCTACGGTCACACCAGAGCGCTGCCAAATGAGATTGTCAGTAGTCTCAGCTGTGAAGCCACCTCCGAAGTCAACCTTGTATGACACATCAATCATGTCACGGTCTTTCTCGTTCCATGCCTTCTTTGCGCCGTTGTCTTCCCACTTACCATTTCCAGAAGCTGTTACGCCATCGGTGAGAGAAGATACAGTGCAGTTGTCAGAACCATCGAAGGTCAGCAGAAGGTCGGCAGTGAGAGTCTTGGTCATTACCTTGTCGTTGCCGTCAGCATCCTTGCCCATATACTCGAAAGCATAGCTTACGGTGAGGATAGACTGTGAGAGCGACTTGGTCTTGATCTCAATCACATTGCGCTTCTCTACAGATGCAGCCTTGCGCTCCTGAGTCTTCTGACCAATCTCGTCGTTTATCACGTCCTTACCCTCGGCAAGCCAATAGCCAGAGTACTTGTTTAGGTATTTCACGCAATAGAGCACATAGTCCATAGGCTTAACCTTCCATGCACCCTCGTCGAGGCGTGAAGGAGTTGCTCCCTCCTCATTAGGAGTACCTGAGAGGATACCAGAGAATCCCTTCTGACTTGTCATCACGAGTGGAATGACATACACGCCCTTGGCGGCATCGGGGTCATTGAAGAAGGCATCGGTGAGCTGCACTTCAGTAGCACCATTATATGTTCCATTGAACTCAAGGTTGGTGGTAGAAAGTGTGTAGTAGCTTTCGGGCATTGCCTTAATGGGAGTGCCGTCAGCAAAAGTAAGTCCTGTTACGAGACTATTGTCAACAGCCACCTGCACACTGCCGTTAGAGCCATTGTAAGAGCCACCGAAGGTAGCCATTATCTTACACTTGTGCTGCTTGTCGAGCGTAGTGTCATATTCGTCATCTCCCATAACGAGTGTACGAACAGGATACTGATATGGGAAATATACTGTCTGCTCCTCGTAGTCGGGGAAATCCTTGTCGCCGTTTTCGCAAGAGGCAAAGCCCAATGCCAAGACTGCGGCCGACATATACTTAAATATATTATTCAATTTCATAATCTCAATGTTAGTTTTTTATTAATTACCATCCATAATTCTGCTGGAGATTGCTCCACTTCAATATCTCTGAGTAAGGTATCGGACAATAGTACATATAGTCCTGATAGTTGCGCTGCTCAACGTCGATTACCTTGTAGTCGAGAGTTCCGTCTGTCTTGGTAGTGATGCTCACACCCTTGGCAGTCTCGTTGAGAGGAGCCAACCAGCGACGCAAATCCCAGAAGCGGTTGTTCTCGAAGCAGAGTTCGAGACGACGCTCGTTGCGGATAAGCTCGCGCATCTTCTCCTTTGATGCTGCGCACTCCTCAAGATAGGGGTCTTCGCCATTGATGTCGCCAATACCAACACGGTTGCGGAGAGCCTTGATGACATCGTATGCAGAGTAACCAGCACCGCCCACCTTTGCCTTAGGACCTTCTGCCTCGTTGGCAGCCTCGGCATAGTCGAGGAATATCTCGGTTGTACGGATACGAATCTGCAGGTGGTTGAATGTCGAGGCCTCATCGTTACAGTTCACATCAGAACGAAGCAACTTTCTCAGGTAGTAACCTGTGACTGTTGACTTGCCATTCTCCTTGTTGAGTCCGTCGAGAGTATTAGCATCCTCAGCAGTGTTGATGACTGTATTATTATGACCCATCTTCGAACCATTAACCAAGATGTACATCTTCAAGCGCGGGTCGCGACCCTCGTAGGGGTTGTTGGGATCATAGCCCGAACCGGCAGCAGTGATAGGCATACCGTTGTCCATCGGGAATGCGTCAACAAGGTTCTGTGTAGGATTAACACGTCCGCTACCGAAGATTGATGGAGGATAGTTGTCCTTCTCATAGCTCTGGGTCTTGTTGATGTTAGCACGCCAAATGATTTCAGCAGGAGCTTCATCGGCAGCACCGAAGTTGTTCAGGAACGTGGTGTTATCAAAAATCTTCCAACCATCGCTCTGCATGTTGTCAAGACCACCGAACTTGGCGAGGCAATCGGCAGCAAACTTGGCAGCCTCGGTGTAAGTGCAGGCACCAGCCTTACTGTAAGCAGGAGATGCTGCGAGAAGGGCGAGCTGAGCCTTGAAGGCAGCAATAATGCGGCCGTCAATCTTGCCACGGTGATGATCACCGAACGCCTTGTTATATCCGGTAATGTCGGCACCTATAGCACTATACCTTGCAGGAAGCTTTGACGCATCGTCGATAGACTTATACTGCTCGGGAAGATATTCCAAAGCCTTGTTCCAGTCGGCCATGATAAGGTCGTAGCACTCCTTGAATGTTAAGCGAGCCTCGTTGAAGTCAGCATTTCCATCCACATACTCAAGGTGCATAGGAATACCGAGTATCTCGCCATCCTTCTCAGCCATACCGGCATGAGCACGGAGGGCATAGAAGTGATGCAGACCACGCAATGCGTAGGCATTACCGAGATAGTTGTCGATAAACATCTGGTTGACGCTTTCGTCGGTATATGACCACACTACCTTTTCAGCATTGGCAATCATGAGATTACAATACTGAATGGCATGGAAGGCATCGTTCCATCTGCTTACGGGATTCACTTCTGCCGTCCACGAACCAGTAGCCATTTTCTTGTAGCTGTTCGAAGCATCGTTCGACACGGCATCATCAGTTGCCAGGTCGGTTTGCGGCATGTCGCTATATGGCAGCACGAGATAGGCATTGTCGAGCACACCACGGGCAAAGTCGGCATCCTTATACATTGACGAGATGTCCTGGTTGTTCTCGTTAGCCGGTTCGAAAAGGTCGTCGCACGAAGCGAGAGCCATCGTAGCTGCGCTAATTAGAATTATATTTTTCAGTTTCATAATTTCTGTTTTATTTATATTGTCTTCTCTTTCTTAGAATGCAACCTTGAAACCAAGATTATAGAAACGTGTCTGAGGAGCT
>JBJEAY010000542.1:0-8806 GCA_051869575.1 Prevotella sp.
TAGTATAAATCTTCTTGTGAGAATCCACTTGCGCCTTTAGAGTCCCATAGAAATCCCTTTTCACAATATCTAATTGCAAAAGTTCCAGAAGATATTGCACTCCATGTTCCACATTCGCAAAATGCAAATTCTCCATTATAATTATGAGAGCGAATCCTTCCCGTAATAGTGTCTATGTTGTGTTTTATATCAAATCCATCATTTGACCAATTCACGACATAGTCTCTATTTCCATACCATTTCCGATTGCTCCCTCCTTTATTGTATGGGTACCATTTATCTGATTTGTGGCAAAGTTTAGAGAAAAAAGTAGTTGATATTTCATGCCAATATCTGAGAAAACGGTCATTATCAGCAGTTGCCATACCTTCTCTGGTTGTCATTCTATTACCTATATTAATATGGTTAAAGGCATTTATTACTTTTTCAGTCAACCAATACCCAATCGGGCATCCCGGAATCTTCTCAAAGTCCTGCTGAGAGACATTATTATAATTTACAATGTATAATTTTGAATTTTCAATTGCCTTGCCACCGTTTTCTTGCGCTTCGAGGAACATGCGTTCTTTGTCTCCACAGTTCTTCCCATCCACTAAGCGATAGTATGAGCCTGTGGCATCTTTTCCTTCGCAATTCGTAATCACGAAGGCTGTATTCTGCACCACTTCGCCCGACAGTTCATCGAAGGTGCGAGGACCAAGATGGAGCATATTGTCAATGCGGTTCTCGGTGAGCAGACGAGTGCGGAGTTTCTCAAACGAAGAGAGGAACATCCAACTCTGCATGTTAATCATGCCATACTTGCCGTTGGGCAGCAAGCGGTCGATAGCCAAAAGCATGAAGACAGAGAAGAGGTCAGCCTTTCCCTCCTCATACTCATCCTTCACATACTTGGAGAGCGTAGCGTTCATGTTTCCACCGCCCATATAAGGTGGATTCATCACGAGGGCGTGATACTTCTCCGTGAGGGCAAGAATGAGTCGGACACCGGGGATGAGGGCTTTGATTTCTTCCGGACAATCCTCAATACCTCCATCTGTCCAATCTTCATAATGATAACGGAGCATGGCAAGGTAATCCTCGTCATCGTTGAATTTCATGATGCTACCCAAATTGTCGGCATCACGAAGCAACTCAAAGTCTTGTTCCAACATCTCGCCAGCCACATTCTCATAGCCGCCAATAAAACGGAGACAAGCGTCAGAGAGTTCTTGCTCGTTCATATTGGGTACTTTTCCTGTCATGTCGAGCACAAGTGGCAAGCAATGGGCATCGGCAAAGGTATTGTCCTTCTGGCAAGCCTTCAGCAGGAGGGCGAAGGTGGAGAGCTGTTTGGCACGGGTGTCGAGGTCAACACCTGTGAGGTTATGACGGAAGATGTTTTCGATGGCTTCGCCACGGCCATAGCCTTCGGCAATGTATAGGTCGTATAGCAGGTCGAAACACTCATTGAGGATATGACCTGAGCCACAGGCGAGGTCTGCCACGCGAAGGTCGGTCAGTTCTTCGTACTTCAACATGCTGTCTGCTGATGGCTTTTCGGAAGGCTCTACCAGATACTGCCACTTCTTTTGCAGTTGCGTCTCGTAGGGGTTGTTGTCGAGATAGATGCGTCCTACGGTGTTCTGCACCATGTACTTAACAATCCAGTTGGGCGTGAAGATTTGTGTGGCGGCAGGTATCTCGTCGGCCTCGAACTTGCCCTTCTTGGCAAATACCTCATCCTTGCGCTCGGAGATATAGAACTGGTAGAGCCAGCCGATGAGCTCGGGCGAACGGTAGTCGGCATCGGTGATGAAGTCTGTGTGGTTGAGCATATCCACAAAGCCACCCTCGGTGAGGATGTTGTTGGGGAGAAGCAATTCGGTATAGTCTGCCATCGCACCGAAGCAACTATGGATGATGGGGTTGTCATGACACCAGGCGTTGATGAGCACAGCAAACTGCTCAGTGACCTTTGTATCGTCATCCAGCAGGTCGCTCAGACGTGAGCGCATCTCGTTGTTCATCTCGGGAAGGCGACCCTGACGGGCTTCATCCACGATGAAAGGGGTGCGGGCTGCATCCGTATAGTCGAGCACAGGAGCACAGAGGTCGTTCTTCTGTAGGATGCGGATAGCACAGAGGCGGTTGAACCAGGTGTAGGCAGCCTCCTCATACACCTCGCTGATGCCCTTCTGCTGGATGCGGTTGTAGAGCGAAGTCCATTGATGGTAGAAGGTCTCGGGCAGTAGTTGCCCGTTCCAGTGCGTACCGCCCTGCATAAGCTGCGGGCGATGCTCCTCGGCTACGTTGCCTTTCTTGTCGAAGCCAAGCGTTCGAATCTTGGCAGTGATACCCTCTTTCAGTTTGTTGCGTGCCTCAGTGGCAAAACGCTTTATTGCATTTGTTTGCATATTACTGATGTATTTATGTCATTTAACACCGATTCTTCTTTACGATTACTGATTTCTTTTTTATTTCTGATTACGGATTTTTCTGATTATACTGATTTTCTTATCTCAGTCAAATCCGTAATCATTTTATTCATGGATTCCGTAATCTGTTTTTATGATAATTGAATAGCCGTTCTATTTGTATTTGCGGTGCTCCGAAGTTTACAAGTAACCCTAATTCCATATTTGTGGCTTTCAGATAATTGTACACTTGAGACCGATGCGTGTCTGTCAGTTCAGCCACAGCTTTCAGTTCCACTATAACTTTGTCATAGCAGATGAAGTCGGCAGCATAGGTTTGCTGTAGAGGAACTCCTTTGTAAACGACTTGGAGTTGTGCCTCACGTTGATAAGGTATATTCGCAGCTTTCAATTCAATCTCTAAGGCTTCTTGATAGACCTTTTCGAGGAAGCCACTACCCAGTTCATTATAAACCTTCATCATGCAACCTCTGATTAGGTATGTTTCATTCTGATACTTATATTCCATTAATGACTCTTAATTTTTGATTACGGATTTTTCTGATTATACTGAATTTATATCATCTCAGATGTATCAGACAAATCTGTAATCCTTATATTTATGGATTCTTAAATCGGATTTTTCTGTTCATACTGATTTTCTTATTTCAGTAAAATCAGCCAAATCCGTAATCAAATTATTACCAGACTCTGTAATCGTTATTTGTTCCATATACCAAACCTTATCGCCCCAACCTTCACCGAAGAGGGCTGGCGAATGGGTGGTGATGAAGTACTGGGCATTGGGATTGAGACGCACAAGCAGGTTGATGAGCTCAAACTGCCAGTCAATGTCCAATGAGTTTTCCGGCTCGTCGATGAGTACGATAGATTCGCGTCCGTTGAGAAGGAACACACGGAGAAGGATGAGCAGCACCTGCATCTCTCCCGAAGAGAGACTGCCTACAGGTAAGACTCCGTTTTGGGCAATAACGGAGAATTTGTTACCCTCAATCTCAATGCGTTTCTCTGTCAAGGCAAACAGTTCGTTAACGGTCTGTTGAAAGGTCTCAATACGGCCTTTCAATTCTGCTTGTCGTTCAGCGGTACTGTCAATCATAGACATGCGGAGGCTCATCAGCGATGGTCCTGTCTTCATGTCATATATAAAATACTCCAAGTCCTGCGAAAGGGCGGTGGCTGTCTTGCGCTTGTCCCTTATAGAGATGTTGTCGATGGAAGGAAGATAAACCACATTGTCCTTGGTGTCCTTACTTCCAAGCAACGACTTATACAGATTGCTCAGAAAGGTGGTCTTACCACTGCCGTTGATGCCCATAATGATATTGACATCAGGATTAGCTTGGAACTGCACTTGTTGTTTGTTCCAAATACTAATGTTTACTTCTGATATTCTTATCTGTGACATATATAATTGCTTTTTATGTTTTTACTTTGTTATCATCACCCCGTCATGGTCAACAAGCAATTTCAGCAGTTGCTGACGCAAACCTTCGAGATAGTGGTCAATGTCCTCGGCATTGGTGATGGGCAGCTTGGTCTTCGTCTGAAGCGATGCCTGACGGATGCGCTTGGTGGGGGGTGTTGGAGGCTGCGTACCGCCACCTACCCCAGGGGGAGGCGTAGGCTGTGTGTAGGACATAATCCGCTCAATCTGCTCCTGATAGAATACGTCGGTGTTGATGTTGTTCTGAAGCACAAGAATGTTGCTCGGAGAGGTCTTCAAGTGGATGGTAGCCTCTCGGTCTGCCAACACAGACGTGGGTACATGTTGCTTCTCTGCTACTTGACAGAGATAGTCGAACTGCTCGTTGTAGGCGACACGTATCTTCTCACGCATGGCGTTGCGCACCTCGTCGAGTGCGCCAGAGAGCTGACGCTGTAGCTTGATGTAGCCCCGCAAGCCTGCAATAGGCCATGGGTCGTCCTTTACCTTGTTGATCTCGCCTACGGCACCTTGGATGTCCATAGGCACGAAAGCGAAGTTGTACTGATTGTCATCCACGAACTGACGAAGCGTGCGGTAAGTGGAGAGCTGGTCGTGTGTGAACTGCACCACCTCCTTGCAGCGGTCTATCAGCGTATGGGCTTTCTCTCGGTCAGCGATCACTGCCTGGAAGAACTTCAGCGGGTCACGCTCAGAGAGCCATTTTTCGAACATGTCGATGGCTTCACGGATGGAAGAGACAAAAGGATAGGCCAGTATCTGCTGCTCAATGTCCTTATAGCCCTTTATCATTCGGGCAAGGCTGCGCTCGCTCTCCACGTCACGACACATGCGGAAGAGCTGGGTGCTGTCGGTAGTGGCAGGGGCGGCAGAGAGACCGAAGATGTCTTTCCATGCAGCGATGAACTCCTGAATGACCTGCGGCGAGATGACCTTGGCTTGGCGTAGCGTGAACTTGTTGTACTCGCAGACAATACGATTGGCAACGAGTGAGGTTTCCACGTTAGGGTTATTGGAGTATGAGTAGTCACGATTGTGGCGACGTACCAATTCATTGATTATATATAAGGTACAGATGTTGTCCCAACCGTAGGGAGCCTTGGAGAACTTGGTGAGCACGTCGGCTACGTTTACTTCCATGAACTGCTTGTTGAGGTAAATCTCCACCTCGTGCTCAGCATCGGTGAGGACAGCATTCATGCCTTCATACTCTCCAGGTTGGATGTCGCGAAGGATGGCTTTCTTTAACTGCTCGGTGGTATGGGGGATGCTGGGGCTGTCCACCAAATTAGCCTTTGTGAAGATGCCCGAAAGGTGCTTGGCGATGGCAAGGCGGTAGCGGTCGTTGCCTTTCTTCTGTCCCAATTCGGTTTCGTCAATAACGCTCAATCCCGACACGATAGGACAGGTATCAACTATCTTCTGCATCTCGGGAGCAATGACATAGGTATATAGCTCCTGTGCACGTTTGGTGAACTCAGCATGTGTCTTGGCATCACCATTCTTGGCTGCTGGGGTAGCCATGTAGAGGTTAGCCTGGCAGTACCAGTAGAAAGCATTGTAGAGCCGCTTGTTGCTGCGGAACTGCGGACCGAGGTAATAGACCATGCGGTTGGGCTGGTTCTGCAGTGCCAAGGTATCGACGTTGTCGTAGTCTGTGTCCATGGCAAACTCCACCACCACATCAGGATTGTTGGTGTGGAGGAAGGAGCGTTGCTTGATGCTGAGACCGACCGAGAAGGAGCGGGTCATATACTGCTCCTTGTTCTTCAGGGCAGATATGTATTTGCCGAAGATTTCTTTTAATTGCTCTGCCTGAGTATTATTGTCAGCCACCTGACTCTGTATGAGCTGGGCAACCTTCATTTCCTCTTCGCTATAGAAGGTATAGGTGTCGGCTGCTCCCTGTTTGCCCTGCTCACGACGGATAATATTGTTGTCGCAGAGGAACTCCACAATCTTCTCTACCTCGTTCTTGATGGTGAGGCGAGGGGTCTCCATGTTGTTGACCAACAGGGAGGTGACGTTGTCGATGGTTGCAGGGAAGATGAGCTTGTCGGTCTGCGAGATATTGCAGATCATGAAGAGGACGTTGACCACACGGATGGCCAACTTCGGGTCACGCTCATAGGTGCGTGCCATACGGATGGCATTATCAACCGCCTTCTGTCCACGAGCCTGCAAGCCCTCCTCAAACATATTGTTGTACAATTCGTCGAAGGAGATGAACTTACCCAGTTCGGCATCGGCATTGGTCTTTGCCGTAGAGTGGATGACCTTGATGATACTTCGCTCGTTGCCTTTCACCTCCTTGGCGACATAGCCCAGGGCGAGGAACGAGTTGAACACCTGCATGATGAGCTTGAACTGATAGGGCACAAAGGGATAGTAGGCCACGAAGTCCTCCTTGCTGTCGTAGCTGCTGTAGGAGTTGGGCAGCTTGAACTGGAGGTCGAAAGCCGCTTTCTGCTTGTCGTACAGTGCCTCCAAGTCGGGCTTCACCTCCTCTTTCTTGTCGAGAATACGCTTTTGGGTGATGACCTCGGGCTGTGTGCCTTTGAGCGACACCTTCACCTCGAAGCGTCCCTTGATCTTGCCTTCCTTGTCTTTCTCCTCGGCTATGTTGCAGTCGTCCATAATCTCGGAGAGGTCCTGTTGGGCAGTACATGCCACCCATACCTTGTTCTGACATGCCTCGGAGAGTTTGGTGATAATCTCCTGAAGGTTGAGGTAGCGGTCACGTTCCTTGTTGATGAATTGGCTCACTTCATCGGCAAGAAGAATCAGACGGTAGTCATCGCCCTTGTCTTTGAGGTAGGAGGCCAGTTCCATACCGAAGCGGTCAATGCTGAGTATGGTGTCGCGCTTGATGATGCGCTCGCGTATGCTATCCACAGAGAGTGTAGGTGCCAGTTCCTTGGCAATGTCGAGCACCCAGTCCAGTTCGTTGTCTATGAGGTCAGCAGCCATACCTGGGTCATTCCAGTCGCCCCCTTCCTCGGCTATACGCTCCTTGAAAGCTTCAAACACACCCTTTTCCTGCAAGGGCTTTTCGAGGTTTTGAGCCAAGGTGATATTGAACTTATTGAAGCCACGCTTGCCGTTGAACTCATTCCAGAATACATGCAGGAATGCTTTCTTCTTGTCAGTAGAGTTGTCGTAGCTCGTTTCGAGGTTGAAGATGCAGGTGTCGATAGTGGCACGTTTCAGCCAGTTGGCGATGGAGAGCAGCTGCTCATAGTCGAAGCCGATGTTGTGCTTCTCGTCGAGTGGGTCAATAGCCTTAACTGCATCGAGCAGACGCTGCATGGCGGCATCACGGGTGTGGGGTGTGATGCAGTAGTCAAGGTACTTCAGAAAGTGTGACTTACCCGAGCCATAGTAACCGTCAATCCATATCCCCACATGGTCGTAGGGACGGTTGTTCTTGATAGCATCCAGTATGCGGAAGAGACCATTGATGATCTCGTCCGTAAACACATATTCCTGTATTTCCACTTGTTCGGTCTCCGGATCGAACTTGGTCGCACTCACAGCAGGATTGACTGCTCGGTTGATGGGTTTGCTGTATAATTCTCTTAGCTTCATGGCTACTCTGCATTTATTCATTGATTAATAGTGTCGCCCGATATGTATGGTTGTCGGGCAATGTTCCGAACAGACGGAACGAGTTCTGGTCACGATGTCCAGGATAGAAAACGATGATCTTGTATTTCCCCGTTTCGTTGTAGTCCTCGTATAAGGCAAGGAACTCGTTGACACGCAGATAGGGAAACATCGAACCTATGCCATATAGGAAGACATAGGGACGACGATACTGATCCTTGATGGTGATATGGTCGAGAATGCGCTGATGGATATACTGCATGAACTCAGGCGAGTGGGCATTGCGCGTCAGCGTGTCTTGTGTGTTCTGTGACTTGGAGGGGTCTGCCTGTTCTTTTTCCAACTGATATTTCAGCATAGAGGGATGGCGCAGGAACTTCTTCTGGTCGAGGAAATTGCAGAACTCATCAAACAGATTGAGCGTAAGCACATCCACATAGTTGATGGGGCGAATGAGATTCGCCTTGAACTCCTGTATCTGCTTACGAATGTCATACTCCTTCTCTGCCGGGTACTGGTAGATGAAGAAGTTGTAGAACAGGTCTCCATTCTCTGTGTCCTGAAAACCTGGGCTGTTCAGTTTGTCATCAAGTTCCTTTATAGTCATATCATCATCTGTTTGATACTGTCAATCTGATAGGGTTGAAGGAGACAGGCTTCAAGAAACCATGGTTCTCCTATCTTTATATAATAGTCCATATTATTTGCCTGCACGCTGTGGAGTTCGCTTTTGTTGTCAAGCATACCAACCTTGCGAAGTATCGACAGGTAGGTGCTTGCCACCTTGCGCATGGTGTTCTCGCTCCATGTGTTGACAAACTCGTCCTTTGCAGCTATTTCAGAAAACTCCATCATCAGGTCATCTCTTGTCAGCGACTTGGCAATGCCGTTCCACTTACGCATAGTCACCCGTATCTGAAAGTCAAAGCAAATCTTGTAGGTTTTCAGAATGACGAAGAATAAGGCAATCTTCTGATTGTGCTCCTCCATCGTCTTGTAGTCCTCCCAAAAGCTGACTGGCATGGTGTCATAGCGTCGGGCAATCTCGCGGATGTTGTTCTCACGTGATTTCTCTGCATTGATTTGAAGAATACGGTTGTTCACCGTTTCCTCTTTCAACAGAGAGACACGGTTATCGGATTGGAGCAGAGGCAACAACAAGTTGGTCTCCTCGAAAAGGAAACCTCCGCCTGTGATGGCTGCTGTATATGGGCTTCTAATTTTGTTCATAATTAATATTCTTTGCAAATCTATGATTAATGAGTGCAGTCTATCTGCATTTCATCGTAATTTTGTAGATTTCTACGTATATTGGCTATTATTTCCTTCTTAAATG
>JBJEAY010000543.1:0-1597 GCA_051869575.1 Prevotella sp.
ATTATTGCCACTAACATACTAACCGAATTTTTATAAAAACAATATTAATTAATTCGGTTGCGAATTTAGTGTTTTTTATGCCCTTTTGCAATTTATTGAGATTTTATTTGTAGAAAATCTGCAAATCCTTGATTTAAAACAAGTCAATATGGATGATTTTTGCAGTATTTTCGACAACTTGGAATCTTATGTCAAAGCAATCCACTGTCATACCATATATCCTGTCAGGGTCGTTGTGATAGTGAGGGCGAGGATCTTCGCTGAGCAATTGTTCAACGAGCCTACTATTCTCTTCGCCCAAATGTTGGCGTATATCGTCGGGAATCTCCACTTGGAGTTTTTCCCATTTCTCACTTGAGGCAAATCCTCCACGGGCATTGGGATGAGCGTCGAACTCAGGTAGATAGGGCTTGATGTCGTAGATGGGTGTACCATTCATCAAGTCGGCTCCGCTCACTTCAATCTCTATAGGTTTGCCTGGAAAAACGGTTAACGACAATATCCTTACGGCAGACATTCCGATGTTGTTAGGGCGAAAAGACGAACGGGTGGCAAACACACCCATTCGGCGGTTGCCGCCGAGACGGGGAGGACGTACAGTAGGATGCTTTGGGGAATCCATATTTGCCGAGAATCCCCAAAGAATCCATAGATAATCAAAATCCTCAAGTCCGCGTAGGCATTCAGGATTGTTCCACTCTTTCTCCATCACAATCTTGCCAACCAAATGTGTGGCAATACCGCTTTGGCGCGGCACACCAAACTTTGACTTTAATGGCGACTGGTAGTATGCTATTGGCTTGATGTTCATCCTATCAAATACTCGAAGTTCTTGTTAAACTCAGTCATTCGGCTGAATACAAGGTTGGCTCCTTCCTCTGAAAGCATTTCGTTGGGCAGAGGACCAGTGTTGACAGCCACAGTGAAGATATGTGCAGCCACGGCAGCCCTCACTCCTAAAGGAGCGTTCTCAACCACAATAGCCTCCCACGGCTCTACCCCGGCTTTTTCCATTCCCTTGAGATATGGCATCGGATGAGGCTTGCCGCGAGTAACGTCGAAGCTCGACACAATCATTCCCGGTTCTATAAGTCCGCTGAAGTCGTGTGTCAGTTTCTCAAGCAGCGAATGTTGTACGCTACCTGTCACCACCACAATCTTCATACCATAAGATTTTATCTTGCGCTGAAGGTCAATCACTCCCTCCATTATCTTGGCTTGCGGACGAGTGGCAAAGATGCGCGATTTCTCGTCATACATTCGCTGAGATTCCTCGTCGCTGATTTCAATCCCTCGTTGCTCCTTCACAATCTTCTTTATAGTCTCTACGCCACGCATACCTTCGTGTGCGTATGCATCGGCCTCACTCATCTCTATACCAAATGAAGCCATCGAGTTGTGCCAACTGTAAGCATGGTTTGGCATAGAGTCATATAGCACTCCGTCCATGTCGAACAACACGGCCTTTGGCGTGAATTCATTGAATCCGAATTTTCTCAGATAATTGTCGATTTCTGTTGTATACATTATATATATATTTATTAACGCTGCAAAATTACAATTTTTTTTTGATTACTCAAACGATTACGTTATAATT
>JBJEAY010000544.1:0-1596 GCA_051869575.1 Prevotella sp.
GCTTCTTCTGCAAATCAAGAAGTTCCTCAAATTTTGAAAACAACGCCGATACCGTATCATGACAATGTTCTTCATCACGTAATCTTGCTGTAAAGCTCGAAATCCGTAAAGACAGCTTGTCTTTGCTATCGTCATAGTCGGCCTTGCTCCTGATAATTTTTGCACAATTATCCAGCACGTTTACCAAACGGTTCCTGTTCTTTGAATATGAGTCCATATTGCGTATTACTATTATCTATAACTATTATGGAAAGGTTGTTGAATTATGAACCAATATGCATCCATAGTAGCTAAACTACCTTGCAAATTCAATCAAAGTACCAAACCATGTCTTCAGTTCTTGCTTCACGCCTTTAGCCTCCAATCGTTCAGCTGTCATCTTTGCTACAGCTTGAGTGTTCAATAAATGCTTGACTTTTGATTCTTTCGATTTCTTTTTCTTATCATCAAATGTGTCCCAGTCGGGATTATTCGCTTTGCATACCAGAGTCGGCACATCAGCCTGACTATCAAAATCTGGTATGGATAGTTTTAGCCTATTGTCAGCATATGCCTCTTCTATCGCTTCCTTGCACAGGAAATTCTCCATCTCAAACATAGAGGTATTGAAGGCTTTCTTTGCGGGATTTCCTTCTGCATTGATTTTGGCAACATGGTCTCTGTATTCCTGTTTGTCATTATCGTAAATATGGACGGCAGGCTTGCCTAATCCATCAAGGTACTTATTGTTGATATAATGACTTAGTGACGAACCGCCGGAAATCACTATACCCACTTTATTGGAAGACATAATGTCCTCTTCAATCAACCCATTCTCAAACAAAAGTTTGGAATACCCTTTCAGTGCAGTCACATCATTGTTGCCTTCCACGTAAAGAAGCACTTTCACCTTATCGGTTGGAGATGGAAGAATGCCGAGTTTCTTTATAATGAGAGCCAAAAGTCCGTCATCATTAGAACCATCAGCCAATACTGGGGTCTTCACAGAAAGAAGAGGGTCATTGTCAATATATCTGATTGACTCAATAGGTATCTCACAAACGAGATTGGCACTGTGCGTAGTGAAAACGACCTGCGTATCAGGACTTTCAGCCAAGGAAACCAGACTATGAATAATCTCAATCTGGTGTTCAGGGTGTTGAGATGTCTCTGGCTCTTCGATGGCATAAATAATAGCAGGTGCCCCTTTCTCATCTTTCTTGGCCTCTGCCTGTGCCTGGAAGAAACTCAGAAGAACCAATCTTCTGATTCCGCTACCACGCTTATTCAATGGAATGTTGTTCTCGTTCAACAATGCAATGTCGAACACACTCCCCCATTTGCACTCCTTAGTGAATGAAGCCTGCAGCCGTTCAGCCAATTTTGAGTCAAAATTAGATAGTTTCTGAATGGTTGCGTCTGCAATCTGAGTAGTATGCTGCCTGACATAATCCTCTACATCTCGCAACTTCTGCTGAATCTCATCCACTTTCAAGGCCTGCTCTATCGCCAGTTTCATCGGGTCCTGCACATTGCCATCCTTGTCGGAAAGCAGTCTGTCCATCTTGAAAAGAGCATAAATAGGCAGCTGTGAGGATATGACTTTCCAACTGCTTT
>JBJEAY010000545.1:0-1596 GCA_051869575.1 Prevotella sp.
ATTTCACTTTTTTTTAGTATTTTTGCACCCAAAAACGATAATAATGGAAAAAAGACTCATTATACTGATAATATCCTTATTGACAGTCTTCCAGATTGCCAATGCGGATGATTCTGAGGCAAAGACCTCTCCGCTTGACAGCATATCTTATATGGTTGAGATGCAAGGTTCCATGTCGTTCGATGGCGGCAAGACACCTTTGTGGCTCAATGCCAATAAGTATGGACTCAGTTCGTTGGACAAAAACAACGGCTACCTTCGCGCGGCAACCATACGCCCTCTGAGCGTAGATAACGAGAAAAAATGGGGCATCGGCTATGGCCTTGACCTTGTTGGTGCTGTTAACTACACAAGCAAGGCTTTTGTACAGCAGGCTTATGCAGAAGGGCGATGGCTCAAAGGTGTGCTTACCGTTGGCAGCAAGGAATATCCAATGGAGCTTAAGAACCAAAAGCTTAGTAGCGGTTCGCAGACTTTAGGCATCAATGCCCGTCCAGTGCCGCAGGCTCGTATAGCCCTTGCCGATTATTGGAAAGTACCTTTCACCCGTGGCATTGTCTCAATTAAAGGACATATTGCCTATGGCCGCTTCACCGATGACAACTGGCAGAAAGACTTCACTCAGCTATTGCATACATACTCCGAAAACTACAATTATCACAGTAAGGCAGGATATATCCGCATTGGTGATCCAGAGCGTTTCAAACCCGTGTCTCTTGAGTTGGGTGTTGAGATGGCGACACAGTTTGGCGGCACGACCCATCGTGAGGTTAATGGTGTTTTCAAGACCTATAAAAACAAGGGAGGCCTTAGCGGAATGATTGACGCACTAATTCCCGGAGGTGGAGGAGATGCTGCAGAGACTGACTACAAAAACGTCAGCGGCAACATGTTGGGCAGTTGGTTGGCACGACTTAATTTCGACTACGACACATGGTATCTTGGAATCTATGCCGACCATTTTTTCGAGGACCACTCTCAGATGTTCCTACTCGAATACGATGGTTACGGCACAGGCTGTGAGTGGAATGTCAAGAAAGACAAACGTTATTTGATGTATTCACTCAAGGATATCATGCTCGGTGTGGATTTCCGTCTTAAAAACTCATTCACATGGATTAATAATGTTGTCGTGGAATACCTCTACACAAAGTATCAGTCGGGCCCCGTATATCACGATCAAACGAAACTCATGCCCGACCACATTGGCGGACTCGACAACTACTACAACCACCACATTTTCCCTGGTTGGCAGCATTGGGGACAGGTGATGGGCAATCCACTCTATCGCTCCCCCATCTACAATGATGACAATAGAGTGATGGTGAAGAACAACCGCTTTATAGCATGGCACTTGGGAATTGGAGGCGACCCCACCCCGAATCTATCCTATCGTCTGCTCGCTACCTTGCAGAAAGGTTGGGGCACATATTATTTCCCATTCCAAGACCCACACAACGACATCTGCCTTATGGGCGAGGCCGTTTACGACTTTGGCGATGACTGCTTACTCAAAGGCTGGAGCGTCAAGGGTGGCATTGGTCTTGACCATGGCAAAACCTATGGCAACAATTTCGGTGTACAGTTAACAATACG
>JBJEAY010000546.1:0-1592 GCA_051869575.1 Prevotella sp.
CTCGTAATATCCTTGGGCTTCCACCTGCTCCACCTTGTCGCTCTGTTGCTGAGCGCCGCTGAACTTTCCTCGCAGACGACGCATATTATCCACAAGATTATCTATGCGTACATGAAGCATATCGCAGCTGAAAGGTTTGGAGATATATGCATCGGCTCCGCTCTTGATTCCCGTAAGTTGGTCTTCCACTTCCGACTTTGTGGTAAGCAGTATCACAGGGATATGGTTAATCCGTGGGTTCGACTTAATCTTCTTCAAGAGAGTTATACCGTCGATACCAGGCATCATCACATCACTCACCACAAGGTCGTATTCTCCATCGAGCAATGCCTTGAATGCCGTCTCGCCATCGTTGAACACATCAATGCGATACCACTGGCGCAGTTCTCTTGCTGTATATGCCGCCAACTCTTCGTCGTCATCCACAATCATAATATTGCACTTCTGATATATCACCTTCTTGGATGACAGCTGCTCATCCACTGGCTGATATATCTCTTCGGGGTTGAGGTGGGAGTTGCCGAGTGGCAAGGTGATAGTGAAGCAGGCTCCACGCACCCCGTCGGTGCGGTTGGCAGCCGAGATGGTTCCTCCGTGCATTTCCACCACATTGCGCGCAAGATTCAATCCAATACCTGTGCCTGCAATACCAGAAACGGCATTGGCAGCCCCCTGATAGAAGCGGTCGAACAGCCTTGAGGGCTTATCTTCACTGATACCTACTCCATTGTCGGTCACCCGCAGTGTCATGGTCTTTTCGTCAGAACTGAGTTCCACTCTTATCTGTCCGCCTCCTGGGGTATATTTGAATGCATTGGAGAGCAGGTTGCCCAACACCTTCTCAAAGTGCAGGCGGTCAATCCATGCCTTAATCTTCACGTCGGCGGGATGATTAAACGTGAAGCCATAACCTTGCTCCTTGGCATTATACTCAAACATCTTGCATGATTTCTCCACAAATTCCACCATATCGGTCTCCTTGCACTTGAGCCTCATCTGCTGTTTGTCGATCTTGCGTATGTCAAGTATCTGGTTGACGAGCAATAGCAGACGCTCGGCATTGCGCTCAATAACACTCACATAAGATGCCATCTCCTTGGCATTGACAGTGTCGGAGGTCTTTCCCACAAGCGACTTCAGCTTCTCCAACGGTCCCATGATAAGGGTCAGCGGCGAGCGTATGTCATGTGTGGCATTGATGAGCAGTTTCACCTTTTCCTCCTCGAAGCGTGCTTTCTGGCGACGGCGTATTCCTATACCTATATATAATATAAGGAGAATAGAAATAAGGAAATATATGACAATGGCTGTCCACGAAGAATACCACGGCGACTCAACCACTATGGTCAGTCTTTTCACGTCGTCAGAGTGCCATCCGTTGCTTGTTGCCCTAACCTCAATGTCGTATGTTCCCGACTTCAACTTTGTGAACGTGAGTGAATTGCCGTTATTGGCAAAAGGTATCCACTTGCCTCCGTTCATCCTGTATTCATAGTTGATACCAGCCGCATTCTGATAGTTGAGCATAGAGAACTCCATGGTGAAGCGGTTGTCGTCCCAGGGTATGACAAACTCATCTGCAAATGGATTCT
>JBJEAY010000547.1:0-1590 GCA_051869575.1 Prevotella sp.
ACACTATTGTCGCTATGGCAAATGCCGATGGCGGCATGATAGCCGTAGGTATATCAGACAAGACTCGTCGTATCGAGGGTGTTGACCAAGACAAGGCTCATTTGAACGAGATACTGCGCACTCCATTCGATTTCTGTGTGCCCACCATCTCTGTAACGACAGAATTCATGCCTTGCCAAGACAGCGAGGGCAATGACAACCACATACTGATAATCCATGTCCCGGCCAGTCCTCGTCTCCATGCCAACCAAGCCGATGAGGTGTTTTGGCGAGTGGGCGACAAGTCGCGCAAACTGCCCTTTGAGGAACGTCTGCAACTGATGTATGACAAGGGTGAACGATATTATGAGGACAGTCCTGCCTACGATGCTACCATTGAAGACATCGATATGGATGCCGTAAAAGCATACATGAAGCGCATTGGTTATGGAAAGTCTCCGATGGAATATCTGCAAGAGAACAAAGGATTCCTGACCTACAAAGGCGATGTGCCGCAAGTCAGCACTGCCTGCATACTGCTCTTCGGCAAACGTCCGCAGAATTTCTTCCCCCGTGCCCGAGTCCGTTTCATCAAGTACTACGGCACAGAAGAGAAGGTCGGCAGAGAGATGAACGTCATCAAGGATGTCACCTTCGAGGGACGCATCCTCGACCAGATACAGAAGACCATCGACTACCTCGAAACTCAAGTGAAGGAACATTCCTATCTGGGCGAGGACGGGCTCTTCAAGACCGACCGGGAATATCCAAAGTTCGTGATACAAGAGATGACGGTAAACTCGGTTTGCCATCGCGACTATAGCATCAAGGGTACGGAGATACAGATAAAGATGTTTGACGACCGCCTTGTATTTGAAACCCCTGGCAAACTGCCCGGTATCGTCCGTGCCGACAATATCCGCCACACCCATTTCTCCCGTAATCCCAAGATAGCCGAGTACCTGAAAGCTTACGATTATGTAAAAGAGTTCGGCGAAGGTGTTGACCGTATGTGCCGTGAGCTTTCTGCCGTCGGTACGAAGGAGCCGCAATATCATCTGGTAGCCTTCATCATGAAAGCGTCTGTATGGGCAAATGTATTGGAGGAAGGGCAAGAAATCTCCCAAACAACCACCTCAACAGGGCAAGAAAACGAAACGAGGGGGCAAGAAAAGGGCAAGAAAAGGGCAAGAAAAGGGCAAGAAAAACTATTGGCTCTGATTAAGTCAAATCCGCATATAAGTGTCTCATCTATAGCGAAGGAATGTGACATGTCGGTCAAGGCCATAAGAAATCTGATAGACGAGCTAAGAGAAGACCGACTGTTGGAACGCATAGGACCTGCCAAGGGAGGGTACTGGAAAGTGCTCTCAGACGCGACAAATGAATAAAAAGTAATTTCGCAAATAATAAATCTCGCAAATTAAATATATGGGTAAGATATTGCATTTTATAGCGAAAGAGACTCAAGGAGAGTGTTTTACATCTTTTAAATAGGCTCAAATCCGATTGCCGTCTGCTTGACCTTAAAGATATGGGTTAGAGTTTGGCCGATCGCACGGCTTCTGAAAGCTGGGTTCTACAGCCGAATCTGCTCGTGAACGTGACTTC
>JBJEAY010000548.1:0-1589 GCA_051869575.1 Prevotella sp.
CATCCAAGATGCCACAGGCACGTGAGTTCAAGCATTGGGTGACATCGGAGGTGCTGCCCACCATCCGCAATCATGGTGCCTACATGACGCAGCGAGCCATCGAGAAGGCATTGACGGAACCCGACTTCCTGATACAGTTGGCTGTCACCTTGAAGGAGGAACGGCAGAAACGACAGCTCGCCGAGGATGAGTGCGAGTTACAAAGACAGCGCATCGCGGCATTAGGTTCAAAGGTGGATGACCTGCAGCAGGAAGTGACGGAGATGAAGGACAAGGTGAGTTACCTTGACAAAATCCTCGCCACGAAGAGCAGTGTGTTGGTCACACAAATAGCGCAAGACTACGGTGAGTCATCCATCCGCTTCAACCGTCGGCTGAAGGAAATGAACATCCAGTACCAACGCGGCAAGCAATGGATTCTGTATGCCGACTACAAGGACTGCGGTTATGTGACCAGCGAGACCTACCTGATCAAGCACAAGGACGGTACGGAGGATGTGTGCATGAACACCAAGTGGACACAGAAAGGTCGCCTCTTCCTCTATGATAAACTGAAGAGCGTGGGAGTCATTCCTGTTATTGAACGTATAACCTCAAATATAGAGCACTGATGGCAGACAACATACTCAGCGATTTCGGCATCAACATCCTCGAAGAGGAGATTGACGATGTGATATTCCAGACCAACGAGTTCCTGACCGATGCCACCTTCACAGGCTCACAGGGGCCATTTTGGTGGTTACTGGTGGTTACGGCATTTTCGCCCTTTTATCCTCTCGTAACCAATTCTTTATCAATCACTTCCGATTTTTGTCTCTCTCCACTTTTAATCAGACGGGACAAAAATGGGACAAAATCTGAAATAAAATATCTAAGAACACTTTTGAGCCAATCAAGTCCTTGCGGCACATTGCTTTGCGGCTGCAAAGGTACTATTTTGTCCCGTAAAAAACGAAGGAAAGTCTATAATTCTTTAGTTCTGTGGCACTTTTTTTGATTTATGTGGGACAAAGGATAACACAAATGCCATTTTTAAGCCGATTATGTTGGAATAAATCCGACCATTTCTCGCCATGGCATAGTTCAAGCACGCTTGGCTCTGCTCATTTGGCTTAACGAAATGGTTCATTGATGCCAAACCAGTATGTTAAACTTTGTTTTCTGCCTATGTGGACAATACCCGTGGCTGTTGACCACATGAAAAACACAGTCTCTGACCATACCATTTGCCACATGACCTGCCAAGGTTCCTGCTCATGATGAAACAGATGCCTCTGTCCCTCCATGTATTCCGTGCCACTTGATTTGCCAAATACGCATCTGGCAAATCGCCACAAAAACGCTGAAATACAGCGTTTTAAGAATTCTAAACGACCCATTGCGGTATGAAAAACATAATCTATCTTTGCAGCCAAAATCGGAAGAAATAACATTAAAATACAAGAAAATGAATGAGACAAAACCACAGAAGATGAATCTTGAACACGAGCGCAGGATTGTGGCTCTGCAAGAAAGAGTCGAGAGACTGGAAAATCTTTGCTATTCGGCAAAGGAAGTGTTGAACCTGGAGGAAGCCTCGTCTTTCCTCG
>JBJEAY010000549.1:0-1589 GCA_051869575.1 Prevotella sp.
ATCATTGAGCATGTGATGGGACTAAGTAAGGAAAGCAAGGATAAACTTGTTGCTTTACTTGACAAGACAAATCTTGAGGAGGTGGTCAACTATACCTCTTCAATCGCCCAAAAGGAACAAACCCTTGACATGCTTAATAAAATCACTGTCAGCGAAGTGGATAAGCATACCGATCTGTTTGCAGATATCACTAAACTGATTTCACGCAATATGTGGCTATTTGGTGAGCAGTATATCAGTACAATCGCCTCCGAGCCTGACGAAGAAATATGCAGGGTGTTAAATCATCTTTTCCACTCATATATGGACTATAAGCCACAGAAGAAATATGGCAACGTATTGGAGGACTGTAAGCGGAAGGTCAAATCATTATCAGCAAAGGCTTTTTATTCCGAAAGGAAATTGACCACAAGTGAGAAAGATGTCCTTTGCGTAATAATGTTGGCTCCATCAGTCCAAGTTGGACAGTATGATCTGCTACAGATAGACAATTATATCTACCAATTAGAAAAAGACAACACGATTGTTAAGGACGGAGTCAGGTTCAGAATATACTTTGTCGTATCAATGCTTTCTGATTATGCAAAGTCACAACTAAACACCTCAAATGAAGACATTAGAGATCCTTTTTTGTATAAATGCCGCAATCAGAATGGCAATGACATTAAGGCTTATCTGATGGAATGGCGACAATTAGTTCAGCATAATAAGAACAGACTCTGCTATGCTTCAAGATCATTAAAACTAAATAAAACGGATGTTGAAGATGCATTTTTGCAGGAATATTCTGACTTGATAGAAAAGAGGAATACGGCACAGTTGCGTATCGTAAAATAATTAAGGCTTGTGATTGAAAAAATAGCGTTCACCAACTATAAGGTATTTAAGGAGCGGGAGGAGATGACCGTAGGCAGTTCCAATGATACAGGGGAAAAACAGCAGTGGAAAGCCCCTAAGAGTTATTTCAACTGGTTGATGGCATTAGATAAAGACTAATAATTGGTAGAAAAAAATCACTATATATGTTCAACCTAAATAAATTCATAGCTGACTCGGTCACGTTCAGACCTGTCAGCATGTTTGCCGCAGATATTGAGGCGAACAAGGATAAACTTTCTGCCGAGATAAAAGGCAAGAAAGTATGTGTGATTGGTGGAGCCGGTTCGATAGGTTCAAGCTTCATCAAAGCAGTATTAAGATTCGAGCCAAAGTCTGTTGTGGTTGTTGACCTCAACGAAAATGGTTTGGCTGAATTGGTACGCGATGTGCGAAGCACGGAAGGACTTTATGTGCCGGATGAGTTCCGCTGCTATACGCTCAATTTTGCTGACCCAATCTTTGAACGCATCTTCCGAGAAGAAAAAGGATTTGATATTGTGGCCAACTTCTCTGCCCACAAGCATGTGCGCTCAGAGAAGGACAAGTACAGTGTTCAGGCTCTTATCGAGAACAATGACATCAGGGCAAAGAAACTGATGGACTTGCTTACTGTATATCCTCCTAAGCATTTCTTCTGTGTATCGACAGACAAGGCTGCAAATCCCGTGAACATCATGGGAGCCAGCAAGCGCATTATGGAAGACCTTGTG
>JBJEAY010000550.1:0-1589 GCA_051869575.1 Prevotella sp.
GGCTAAGTCAGACACTCGAAAAAATATTTGCGGATTTTAGGTATTTATAGAAATACTCCCTCGTGATGTGATCGTCCTTGCCTTTCAGCCCATCGACAATCTCCTTGTCCGACAGTGAATCAATGTCCTTTTTCGTCATCTTCTTATGCCTTTTATCTGTTTCTGAGGGCAAATTTACTAGTTTTTTTTCATTTTTCTTCATATTCCACTTAATTTTTTCTGTTTTTTTTCTTTTAAAAGTTAAACGACGTCGAAAAATTAAGTTCACAACTCAAGTTTAACACTATTAAAGAAAAAAGGAGATAAGACTTATGAAAAGAGTATTCAACATGATTATCGTGGATGAGAGCGGTTCTATGTGTGTCATCAAGCCTCAGGCTCTCGCAGGAATCAACGAGACGATTGACACTGTGAAGAAGATGCAGAAGATGCATCCCGAAATGGAACAACGCATATCTCTGCTCACCTTCGACAGCTGTCACAAGACATTCAAATATGACAACGTTAGGGCGGAATCGGCACATCGTCTTGGCATCAAGGACTATAATCCTGGTGGAGGCACACCACTATATGACGCCATCGGCATCGCCATATCCAAACTCAACGCCCAGACCTCGGAGCGCGACAACGTCTTGGTAACCATCATCACCGACGGCGAGGAGAACTGCTCGCAGGAGTATAACCTGCGCATGATCAAGACACTCATCTCAAAGATGAAAAAGCAGGGATGGACATTCTCACTCATCGGCACCGACAATCTCGACGTGGAGAATATGGCAGGCTCGATGAACATCGACAACCACCTTGCCTTCACTCAGGACGACAGAGGCACAAGGGAGATGTTCGCACGCGAGAGCAGGGCGAGGATGAGATACAACGAATCCTTGTCAATGGGATGCGCCATGCCCGAGGGCGACTACTTCGCCGATGAGAGGGAATAAAACATATATGTTCGCTCGCTGAGACGAGCGAACATAACCTCCCTTAGGTCAAAATAATAAATAATCTTGCATATTTTTGCCGATATCCTTGGTCAATTCATATATAATGATTAATTTTGCAGCGCAATTATTAATAGATTATCAATATGAGAAAGACTAAGACGTTATTGGTGTCGGCACTTATGGCCGTTCTGGCAAGCAGTTGCGGCACGTCAAGCACTGTGCCCATCACAGGGCGCAAGCAGAACATACTCGTGAGCGACGAGCAGGTGCTGAGCCTCAGCAACCAGGAGTATCAGAAGTATATGCAGACCGCCAAACCTTCCACCAACGCCACCAATACGGCAATGGTGAAGCGCGTGGGACAGAATCTCGCCAATGCCGTGGTGAGCTATCTGCAGCAGAACGGTATGGGCGCAGAGGTGTCGCAATACAAGTGGGAGTTCAACCTTGTGCAGGACAACAGCGTTAACGCTTTCTGTATGCCAGGTGGAAAGATTGTTGTATTCGAGGGCATATTGCCAGTGACCAAGGACGAGTCATCGCTTGCAGTGGTGTTGGGGCATGAGATTGCCCACGCCGTGGCAAAGCACTCGGCAGAGCGCATGAGCAACGAGGTAAGAAAGCAGTATGGCGGACAGATTCTCG
>JBJEAY010000551.1:0-1584 GCA_051869575.1 Prevotella sp.
AAGCAAGCATCTTGACAATGAGATAGAACGTGTATTGGAAATAACGCTCGCACTCCATCTGATCTTGCTTGCGCTGGAAACGGTAGGTGACGGAAGAGAGCAGGGCAGTCATGAGCTGCTCAAACTTTGCGGTGTCGCCATTGTCTAAAGATGTAGTAACATCTATGACCCATGATGTCGGCGAATTACTTCCTTGAAAAAATCCTGAAGCCAAAGCGTCGATAAATCCATTGCGTACCTCTTCATTCGGGAAGTCAAGCAGGTATGTTGAAAGCCTCTTGTTGTAATCCTTGATAGTGAGATAACCGCTTTGATAAATCATCGGCAGGGGTTGCTCCACGTCGGCCTTGTAGTCGATAAACTGCGAGGCATCGTAGTATTTGCCCACAAGTTCATTGATATTCTCGTTGCAAAGGGCAAGTAGGCGGATGAGATAGGATGGAGTGCCTGAGGCAAACCAGAAGTTGCGCATCTGAAGGTTGTTGAAACAGTTGAGGATGCTGAAGGGATTGAAGATGTCAATCATTTTCTCACCGAAGTGATAACCGTCATATTTTTTCTTCAGTCGTTCCACTGTTTCCTCATAGCTTATGCATAGGTCGTCGGACAACTCCCTGATAGAGGAGTCAAAGATAGTGAGAAGTTCTTCTTTTGTGATACCGCACAATGATTCATAACGCCGGTTCATACTGATGTCGTCCGGCTGGTTGAACCCGCTGAACACGCTCACCTGCGAGAACTTGGTTACACCTGTAAGCAGAACAAACTGCAAGTTCTCGTCGGCAAGTTTGAAAATGCTGTAAAGACCTTTTAATATACCACGATGTATATCCTCCAACTTTGTTTCCTTTCCATTTAGTAGTCCAGTATAGCCAGTGTCAATCACGTCGAGCAGCGGTTTGTCGTATTCGTCAATAAGTACCACGGCACGTCGTCCTGACTTTTCGTGAGCTTGTTTAAATACATAGGCAATTCTTGCGCCCAGTTCCTTGTTTATTGGGTCTTTGCCCCACTGGTTCTCCCAAGTCTCAACATATCCTTGGATGCGTTTTTCGAGTTCACCATCCTTGTCGTAGTTTCCACCGTTGAAGTCGATATGAAACACAGGATATTCCGCCCACTGCTTTTCGAGCTTGTCGATGGCAAGTCCCTTGAACAGGTCTTTCCTTCCCAGGAAATAGTATTTTAGTGTGGAGATAAGCAGGCTCTTTCCGAATCGCCTCGGGCGACTCAGAAAGTAGATCTTTCCTTGTGTGGCGAGTTTATACACCAAGTCCGTCTTATCCACATACACATATCCATCCTGGATAATCTGTGCGAAATCTTGTATTCCTATAGGGTACTTCATACGCTTAACCTTGTTTTCGCTGCAAAATTAATAATAAATGAAGACAATACCAAATAAATGTGGCAAAAAAGAACGAATTTGCAATTTATTTTGCTTTTTATTGGGTAATCATTTGGCAGAAAGACGAAAAAATGCTATCTTTGTAGCCATAAAACTAATTAAAGAGAAATGAACGACGGTCAGAAGACGCTGATAAGGCTGATGAGAATGGCGGTGGGCTGCGATGACGTGGAGCC
>JBJEAY010000552.1:0-8722 GCA_051869575.1 Prevotella sp.
TAACTCCCTTAACTCCTTTAACTCCCTTAAATCCCTTAACTCCATTAACTCCTTTAACTCCTTTAACTCCTTAATTTACTTCTTCCTGTGTGCCAGTCGCCACTCCAATGGCGACATTCCGAATTTATCCTTGAATATGTTTATAAAGTTCTCAGCCGTGATGAATCCCACGTTGATGGCAAGCTCCGACAAGTTGATGTCGGTGCGCTCGAGCAATGTGCAGGCATGGCGCAGTCGCAATTCGCGCACCAATTCCGCCGGAGTCTTCTGCGTGATGGCCTTGATGCGGTGGAAGAAGGGCACACGTCCCATACCCATTGCCGCCGACATCTCTTCGAGGTTGATCTGTCCGCGACTCATGTTCTGCATCACATACTGCTCCACGTTGCGCATCAACTGCTCGTCCATGGCGTTGTTCATCGAGTATTCGCCGATGGTCTTTCCCTCGCCATAGTATTCCATTCCCGGAGCCTGCGGCAGGTCTTTCTTCTCTTCCTCAGCCGGTTGGTCGCCAGGCTTTGCCTCGGGCTTGATTCCCTCGGGCAGTGCCTTTATCTGTCCCTCCATCTCGCCCGCCATGTCGTCGTAGTTGATGGTGGATGTGGTCATACTTGCGTTATATCCCTCAAGTCGTCGTGTCTCCTGTCCCTCAATCAGTCCGCTCATGTCGATGTTCATCTGCAGTCCGAGCAGTCGGTTGAATCTCATTGCTGCCTCCTGCATGTTAAATGGTTTGGCGAGATAGTCGTCAGCCGACACGGTGATGTTTCTCTCCTTCATCTCGGCTGCACTCAGCACACCGTCGGTCATCAGCACAAACTTTATGTCCTGGGTGCGCTTGTTGGTCTTTATCTTGTTGCATAGCTCACTGCCGGTCAACTTGGGCATTATCTCCTTACATACCACGATGTCGGGCCTAAGCACCTCCAAGTCGGTGAAGGCGTTCATGCTGTCGTCATACGTGTGTACGGTGTAGAACTGTCCGAGGTGGGCAGTGATGAAATTGAGGAATTCCGTGTTGTCATCCACTATAGCCACCACGTATTTCTGTGTCTCCAGCTTTTCCCTTGGCGGACGTATGGTGGCAGTCAGTTCGGCTGTCTCGCCCAGCAGTTTCACCTCGCCACGGTCGTTCAACTGCAGTCGGTCGGCGGCAAGTGCTGTTGCCTTTGCCTCGGGATTGTCCAGATACATCTGCATCTCTGATATACGTGTGATTATTTGCAGCATCTGGAAGTGTAGCGAGTTCACCTGTTCCTTCTGGTCAACGGTGGTGGCGGTCTCCGATATGTTTCCGATGATTGATGTCATGCGTGCCATGGGTTGGCGCAGGTCGTCGCTTGCTGCCTTCAGTTCCTCGCGCTGGCGTGCCAGTTCGTTGATCACCTCTTTCTTCTTCGACCATATATAATTTATGCGCTTCGAAGTGGTGCGGTAGATATATACGATTGCGATGGCCGTAATCACATACACCAATATCATCCACCATTGCATCCACCATGGGTTGTTTATTTCTATCACGAGCACTCTCTCCTGGCGGCTCACGGCTCCGTCGGCACTCATGGCCTTCACGTGTAGCGTGTATTTTCCGCTCTTCAGGTTCCTGAATGTCACTCCGTGCTGCAGCGGGTCGGCATTGCGCCATTCGCTGTCGAGTCCTTCCATCCAATACATGAATTGCAGTCGTTCGCCCTGGTTGTAGTTGCCGGCAGAGAATTTCAGGCTGAATGTGTTCTGACTGCTCATCAGTTCCAGCTTGTTGCTCTCGTTGAGTGCCTGGGGCAGGGTCACCATTCCGTTGTATTCGTGTCCTGTCTTTATCTCTGTTTCTCCGATGAACAGTTGTGTCAGCATCACTCTCGGCAGCGAGTTGGTGTCGTCCTTGCTCCTCTCGCTTATCCAGTTCACGCCATACAGTCCGCCGAACACCACGTTGCCGTCGTTCTTGCAGATTATGGCCCCGGGATTAAACTCGTTGCTCTGCAGTCCGTCCGAGAGGTCATAGTTATATAGCCCGTAGCTGAACACGTCGCCCACATGGTCGCCCTGCACCACCACCCTGCACACTCCATTGCTTGTGGTGAGCCATATATTCTTGTTCTTGTCCTCGGTGATACCGCAGATGCTGTTGTTGCATAGTCCGTTGTCCTCGGTGATGTAGTTGAGGCTGTCGTTCTTCAGGTTGAGCACGTTCACACCGTCTCTTGTTCCTATCCACAGCAGCCCCCTTGAGTCCTGCATCACCTGTGTCACATAGTCGCTGGTGAATTTCTTGAGGTTGGTCGAGTTGCCGGTGAATATTTTCTTCTCGGTGGTCGAGAGGTTGAGTATCATGAGTCCCTCGTTGGTGCCCACGAGCATGTTGTTGTTGCTGCCGTAGTATAGCGAGGTGATTATGTTGGTGTTGAGCCTGCCGTTCTCCTTGGTGTATGTGGAGAAGGTGTTCATCTTGGGGTTGAACACCTGCAGACCGCCGTTGGTGGCTATCCACAGACTGCCCGAGCGGTCGCAGCACAACGCGTTGATATGGTCGTCAATCAGCGTGTTGGTGTTGTTGCTGTCTCTCTTTGCCGAATATATTGTTGCGCCTCCGCCATGTATGCGTGCCAGTCCGTTTTCGGGCGAGCCCACCCACAGGCTTCCGTCCTTGGTGGTTGTCATTGCGCTCACCTTCAGGCTTGCCAATGGTCCCGAGTAGTCGAGCACACCGTTGTTGCTTGTGCCATACCATATCTTGCCGCCCTCGTCCTGTGTCATGGCGGTGATGTCGCCGAGGAATGCCGACTGGAACTTGTATATGTTCTTGCCGTAGTATGCCACTCCGGCTTTCTCCGTTCCCACCCATAGCAGGTCGGTGTCATCCACATACACGCTCAGTATGCTCTTCTTTGTCTCAGTCGGGCGGGTCCTGTCGTTGATGGCGCGCGGTTCCACGCTCTCTGTCTCGTGCGTGTTGACATTCATTCTTATCAGTCCGGCGCGGTCGGTGGCTATCCAGATGTTTCCGCTTCGGTCGCCTGCCATGCCAAACACGCTTCTGTCCACGTTGTTGCCCGTCATGCCGAGCTGGTCGCCAATGGTGGTGTTCCATGTGTTGTTGTTCTTGTTATACACCATCAGTGTGCCGTGGCCATACAGCCAGATGTTGTCTATCTGGTCGGCGAATGCCTTCAGCGATGTCGAGTGTCTGAGGCCCTGTTTGGCGATGTCGTCGTTTATCCACAGTGTCTGCTGTTGGTGGGCGATGTCGCAGCAGGCTATCGTGCCGTTGTCATACACTATCAGCGCTCCCTCCCTACATTCGCTTATCGACACCACGTTGCCTTCGGGGATTCCCTTGGTGTCGGCTGTGTAGCTGAATTCATACATCAGCTGCTGCTGGGTGTTGTATGCCAATATACCCCTTTTGGGGATATACATCCACATGTTCTTTCTTTGGTCGATATACACTATCTGCGGGGCCTCGGTCAGGCCCATCTTCGAATACACCTGCCTCATGTCGCGCTCAAAGCTCTCGGTCTGAGGGTGATATATGCACATCCCCGAGGCTGTCTCCACCCACAGGTTGCCGTCGAGTGTCTCCTGTATTTCCGATATGTAGCTGTCGGGAAGCGACGAACCGTCCTGCGAGTCGCTTTGGAAGTTCTTGAATGTATAGCCGTCGTATCTGTACAGTCCGGCTGGGGTGCCAAACCATACAAATCCTCGCGAGTCCTTCAGTATGCAGTTTATCTGACTGCTGTTGAGCTTGTTGCGCGAGTCCAATGTCTTGAAGTAGAATACGGCTGCCACTGTCAGCGGCAGAAGCAATAATGCCATTAATAATAACTTCCTTGTTCTTTTCATTGTGTATTATTTTTTTGTGTCGATTATTTTATATCATGCATGAATAATGGTCAACTACGCCAAGCAGGTGGTTGTGCTTGTCGGCCACGAGCACCGAGTGTATCTTGTATCTGCTCATGATCTTCTGCACCTCGGATATCTTCGTGTCGGTGCTCACCGTCTTGGGGCGTGTGGTCATGATGTCGGCTACGGTCTTGTCGAAGAACTGTGCCTTCCATTTCTCCATTGCCCTGCGGATGTCGCCGTCGGTGATGATTCCGGCTATCTCTCCGTTGCGCTCGGCTATACCGAGTCCCAACTTGCCCTTGCTCACCTGTATGATGGCTTCGCCCAGGTGCATCTCTGGAGTGATCACCGGCATTTCCTCCGTGCGCATCACGTCGCACGCGGTGGTCAGCAGTCGCTTGCCGAGTTCGCCTCCGGGGTGGAACTGTGCGAAATCCTGGGGCCTGAAGTTGCGCTTCTCCATCAGTGCCACTGCCATGGCGTCGCCCATGGCAAGTGTTGCCGTCGTACTGCTCGTGGGGGCGAGGTTTAGCGGACATGCCTCCTTGCTCACGCTCACGTTGATATGATACGTGCTGTATTTTGCCAACAGCGACGCCGGGTTGCCGCTCATGCCGATGATGGGTATCTCCATGTGCAGCACCATTGGTATGAATCTCAGCAGTTCGTCGGTCTGTCCCGAATTGGATATTGCCAGCACCACGTCGTCCTTGGTCATCACACCCAAGTCGCCGTGGAACACGTCGAGCGGATTGATGAAAAACGACGGCGTACCGGTACTCGACAGCGTGGCGGCTATCTTTGCGCCTATATGTCCGCTTTTGCCCACTCCGGTCACTATCACCTTGCCGTGGCAGCGGAATATCAGTTCGACGGCATTGTCGAAATTGTCGTCTATCTGAGGTATCAGTCCCATCAGGGCTTCCGCCTCGTCCTTTATGCATTGTATTGCGTAATCTCGAGCTTTCATCTTTTTTGGGTGGAGTTATGATTGGAAGTAATAAAGTGGAGTTATAAATAGAAGTTATAATGTGCCAAATGTTTGTCTGCTGGAAGAGAATACCTGTCAGCAGAAAGTAATGGCCTTTTAACTCCTTTTTAACTCCTCATCATAACTCCTCATCATAACTTCATTATTTTAATTTTTTAATTCTTTAATTTTTTAATATCGCGAAGCGACTTTAATTCTTTAATTCTTTAATTTTTTAATTCTTTAATTCTTTAATTCTTCTATCAGCTCCCCGAGCTGATAGAGACCCATCATGTTTGCCGCATCACTCAGTCCCTTGTCGGGGTCGGGATGCACCTCAAAGAACCATCCGTTGGCCCCGAAGGCCTTGGCAGCGAGCGCCATGGAGGGCACAAACTGTCGGTCGCCGCCGGTCTTGCCACCGGCGCCACCCGGTCGCTGCACACTGTGGGTGCAGTCCATCACCACCGTTGGCACTATCTGCAGCATGTCGGGGATATTGCGGAAATCCACTATCAGGTTGTTATATCCGAACATGTTTCCCCTCTCCGTCAACCACACGTCCTTGGCTCCTGCCTCGCGTGCCTTCTCCACGGGATAGCGCATGTCGTTGCCGCTCAGGAACTGCGCCTTCTTGATGTTCACCGTCTTGCCCGTCTTGGCGGCAGCCACAAGCAAGTCGGTCTGTCGGCACAGGAATGCCGGTATCTGTATCACATCCACCACCTCGCCCACGGGCTCTGCCTGGTAGCTCTCGTGGATGTCGGTCAGCAGGCGCAGGCCATACTTGCTCTTGATGTCTGCCAACATCTGCAGTCCCTTGTCCATTCCCGGACCGCGGAATGAATGGATTGATGTGCGGTTGGCCTTGTCAAACGAGGCCTTGAATATGATGTCGGTGCCCAACTTGTCGTTTATCCTGACAAGCTCTTGCGCCACGGTGTCGAGCAACTCGGCTGACTCTATAACGCACGGACCGGCTATAAATCTCTGTTGCATATTAAGTATTGTTTTTATTTTATTTGGTGCAAAGATACAAATTATCTTGGGATAATCAATGCTATTAACCACTTTTAACGCAGTTAATAGCACTTTTTTTCAATTTTTGCCGTAACTTTGCACCTATGACAAACGATTATCAGATTAGAGTGCTGCCGAATATAGCATATTCAGCTGCCACCGTTAAGGAATATATAGCACGCGAAAAGGGTATCGACGCGCGCACTATCAAGGGCTTGAGAATCCTCAAACGCAGTATCGACGCGCGCCACAATCCGGTGTATGTCAATCTCACTGTCAGGATTTTTGTTAACGAAGAACCGCCTGCCACCGAGTATGTCGTCACCCACTATCCCGACGTCGCTTCTGCCCAGCGTGTCATCGTTGTGGGCGAGGGTCCCGGCGGACTCTTTGCCGCCCTCCGTCTCATCGAGCACGGGCTGCGCCCCGTTGTCATCGAGCGTGGCAAGGATGTACACGAGCGCAAGCGCGACCTCTCCAAGATTACCAAGACGCAGAAGGTGGACCCCGAGAGCAACTATTGCTATGGCGAGGGTGGGGCAGGAGCCTATTCCGACGGCAAACTCTACACGCGCAGTAAGAAGCGAGGCAATGTAGATAAAATTCTGAATGTCTTCTGTCAGCATGGCGCGTCGGTCGATATCCTCAGCGACGCCCATCCCCATATCGGCACCGACCGTCTGCCGCGTGTCATCGAGAACATGCGCAACACTATAATAAGATGTGGCGGCGAGGTGCACCATCTCACCCGCATGACCCGTCTCCTCCTTCAGGGCGACACCGTCGTGGGCATTGAGGCTCAGGGTGTTGAGAGCGGCGAGCAACTCACGTTCCGTGGGCCCGTCATCCTCGCCACAGGTCATAGTGCGCGCGATGTCTATCGCTATCTTGCCGGGAGCGGCATCGAGGTCGAGGCAAAGGGGTTGGCGGTTGGAGTGCGACTTGAGCACCCCTCCGAACTCATCGACCGCATACAATATCACAACAAGCAGGGCAGGGGCAAGTATCTGCCCGCTGCCGAATACTCGTTTGTCACACAGGTCGATCAGCGTGGCGTCTATTCCTTCTGCATGTGCCCCGGTGGTTTCATCATCCCCGCAGCCACAGCCGACCGCCAGATTGTGGTCAACGGCATGAGCCCCAGCAATCGTGGCGGTCAGTGGTCCAACAGTGGCATGGTGGTCGAACTGCGTCCCGAGGATGTCGAGGGCGACGGTCCGCTCAAGATGATGGATTATCAGGAGAGGTTGGAGGCCGACTGCTGGCAGCAGGGCAACATGCGGCAGACTGCCCCGGCGCAGCGCATGGCGGATTTCGTCAACGGCAAACTCAGCTACGACCTTCCACGCTCCTCCTATACCCCCGGTCTCATCTCCTCGCCCCTCCATTTCTGGATGCCCGACCATGTGTCGCGCCGCCTGCGCGAGGGCTTCAAGTTCTTCGGCAGCAAAAGTCGCGGATTCCTTACTAATGAGGCAGTTGTCATTGCCGTAGAGACCCGCACCTCCTCTCCCGTCCGCATCCTCCGCACCCCCGACACCCTCATGCACGTCCGTCTGCGTGGTCTCTTCCCCTGTGGCGAGGGAGCAGGCTATGCCGGAGGCATCGTCTCCGCCGGAGTCGATGGCGAACGTTGCGCCGACAGCTGCGCCGCCTATCTATCATCAATAATCAATAATCAGTAATCAATAATCAGTCATTGTATATTCAAATTTTATTATTACCTTTGCACTCGTTAACAACATCAAGGCAGTGGAATAAGGCCGATCAGTCATTCGTCCCGAGACAGATATTGATGTTCTGTCCCCACTCCTTAACATCTGAATCCGGACAGTTCACTGGGCTTTGACCCCGCATTTGCAATGATGGTTCCAGGGTGTTTTGATGTTGCATGTTTAATTTAATTTTATTATTATGACTTACATTGGTATCGACATCAGCAAGGACACTTTCGTTGTCGCTTATTCTCCAGACAAGAACAGCAAGACGAAGACTTTCAAGAACACCACTAAGGTGATTCATGAGTTCATCAGGACAATCTCCAAGGAGAAGCACCATTGCGTCATGGAGGCGACTGGCAATTACAGTGCACTGCTTGTATATTTGCTCTCAGAAGCAGGTATCACTACAAGTCTGGAAAATCCGCTTAAAGTGAAGAACTTTGCACGTGCCATGCTATCCACTGTCAAGACGGATGAGATAGACGCCCGTCTGATTGCTCTTTACGGAGAGAAGATGCCCCCTGCGCCATACAAGCTGCGCAGTGACGCCATACTCACCCTCAAGCAGAAGCGAACAGTCATTCGCCAACTTAAGAAGCAGCTAATTGCCACAAGGAACCTCAAAGGCTCCATGGAGGCACTGCCGTTCTTTGATGCCAAGTGCAAGAGGTCTGTAGAGAAGACCATTGCATTCCTCGAGAAGCAGATTAAAGACCTCGAAGAGAATCTTGCAAACCTTGCATGTTCTGAGTACAAAAAGCAGATGGATCTGCTCACCTCAATAAAGGGGATTGGCGTCACTCTTGCAGCTGCACTCATCATGGCCACTGGCGGCTTCACATACTTTGACAATGCCAAGCAACTCACACGTTATCTGGGATTGTCACCAACATATCAGCAGTCCGGCACTTCAGTCAATGTCAAAGGTCACATCAACCGCAACGGAGACTCTTATTTAAGAAGTCAGCTCTACGTGGCTGCATTTGCATCTATAAGAAGTAACACAGAATGTAAAGCATGTTATGACCGTTTGCGGTCTAAAGGCAAGCCTGGGAAAGTCGCCGTCATTGCAGTAGCAAACAAGCTCATCCGACAGGCTTTTGCCGTTGTCACTCAGGAGAAACCATATATCGATGGTTATGTTTCTTCAAAGAAATGA
>JBJEAY010000553.1:0-1576 GCA_051869575.1 Prevotella sp.
AGATTTCAAACGATTTTAGTTATTTCCGCTGCAAATATACAACAAATAAATAAAACGGCAAAAGAATTATAAATAAAAATTAAAAATTAAGAATTAAGAATTAAGAATTAAGAGCGCAAAAGAATTAAGAATTAAAAATTAACACTAGTGTCTATTAATTTATGTTAATCAAACTCGAAATTAATCTCAAGCTGTCCATCATTAGTTTCACTGCCTTCGTCAGATGGGATGAAAAGTTCAATAATGTTATCCTTGGTAAGCAGGGCACTTCCCAAGATTCTCATGACCTGCATAATGGGGCGACCGAGTTTGAGGTCGTGCTCAATAATACCGATGAGACAATATGTGATGATGGCAACATGTATCTGGATACGTACGGCATTTTCGCTTGTTCCCCAAAAGGACTTGACTTTAAGGTGTTGCTTTATCCATTTAAAGAACAGCTCGACTTGCCATCTATATTTGTAAAGAAGAGCGATATCCTTTGCCTCAATGTAGAAGTTGTTCGTGTAGTAAGTGAATGTCCTGCTCAGTTCTGGCGCGTAATATACGATACGTCTAATCTTGCCTGGATATTTTTCCTTGTTCTGCTTCTTCGTGAAAACAATAGTCTGGTCGCGCAAGACGTTGTCCGCTCCGTCAAGCATGTCTTCTCCATCGATGACTTCAAATGCAGGCATCTTCTTCTCTCGAATAATAAAGAATGCTCCCGATTCAGCTATTCGGTAAAGTCTGGCAAGGTCAAAGTAGCCTCTATCAAAGACATAGCAAGCCAGTGGCTCGTATGTGAGCCTGTCCATGAAATTTACATCATGCACATTGGCATTGGTGATTCTGTAGAACACAGGTATCTCCGTAACGATATCCACCTGAGTATGAATCTTGACACCAGACTTCGTGCTTCTAAACTTTGCCCAGCCAAAGAGCGACATACAGAGATCGATAGTTGTGGAGTCCACGGCATAGAATCTGCCGTGCAACTCAAACTCTCTCGTAATTCTTCGCTTCTGCGCAAGAACCACCATATGGAATGCGAACTCTTCAAAGATACGATAATCTCTGAGGTTGTTCGCCTTGGAGAGTGTGCTCTTGTTAATGGGAGTCTTTCCGAATCCGAGATGAAACGACTTCTTGCCATGAGCAGTTGTGATATCCGTGAGTTCCCTCAGCCCTTGGCACCCCATAAGTTGTCCGAACATAAGGACAAGCAGCTGACTCCAATGGGATGGAGTCCAATTCTTGGTCCTGTCACTGGACTTGGCTACAAGTCGCTCGAAATACCTTTTGGGAAGGAAACTAGTCATTTGAGTAAAAACGTATTGTCCGAAATGCATATCTGTCACAAATTTGATTTGGATGCAAAGATAAGCATTTCAAAAGTGCGACAAGGTTTTCGAACATATTTATGTTGTATATGAGATACTTATAAATGATTTTAATCAAATTTAATAGACATTAGTGTTGATACAATTAAGAAAAGAGGCTATGTGCTGATAGCGCGAGCCAATGAAAAGTTTGACGCCTTTCTTGCTAAAATCCCTGGCGAGAAGAAGAAATATCTATCCATGTGGAATGG
>JBJEAY010000554.1:0-8686 GCA_051869575.1 Prevotella sp.
AGATTCCCGAATGAGCCTGAGTACATCCAGGCAGTTAGTCAGGTTCTCCCCACAATTGAGGAGGAGTATAACAAGCATCCCGAGTTTGAGAAGTCAAATTTGGTAGAGCGTCTTTGCATTCCCGATCGCGTGATTGAATTCAGAGTAACATGGGTTGACGACCAGGGCAAGGTGCAGACCAACATGGGTTATCGCATCCAGCACAACAACGTTATCGGTCCGTACAAGGGCGGTATCCGTTTCCATAAGTCTGTTAACCTCGGAATCCTCAAGTTCCTTGCATTCGAGCAGACATTCAAGAATTCTCTTACCACATTGCCAATGGGTGGAGCCAAGGGTGGTTCCGACTTCTCTCCCCGTGGCAAGAGCGAGGGCGAAGTGATGCGCTTCTGCCAGGCTTTCATGACCGAGCTTTATCGTCACATCGGTCCTGATGAGGACGTGCCAGCAGGCGACATCGGTGTTGGTGGCCGCGAGGTTGGATATATGTTCGGTATGTATAAGAAGCTCACCCACGAGTGGAGCGGTGTGCTCACCGGCAAGGGCCGCGAGTTTGGCGGTTCGCTCATTCGTCCCGAGGCTACCGGTTACGGCACTGTATATTTCCTCCTCTCCATGCTCGAGACACGCGGCATCAGCCTCGAGGGCAAGAAGGTGCTCATCTCTGGTTCGGGTAACGTTGCACAGTACGCAACCGAGAAGTGCATCCAGCTTGGTGCCAAGGTGCTCACTCTCTCCGACTCCGATGGTTATATCTACGATCCCGACGGTATCGACCGTGCAAAGCTCGACTATGTAATGGAGCTGAAGAACGTGGAGCGCGGACGTATCAAGGAATATGCCGAGGAATATCCCAACGCTGTATATCACGCTGGCGAGCGTCCTTGGGGCGAGAAGGCCGACATCGCACTGCCTTGCGCCACACAGAACGAGATCAATGGCGAGCAGGCTCAGATGCTTGTTGACAACGGTGTCTTTGCCGTAGCCGAAGGTGCCAACATGCCTTCTACTCCCGAGGCTATCAAGGCATTCCAGGATGCCAAGATTCTTTATGCTCCCGGTAAGGCATCTAACGCCGGTGGTGTGGCAGTGTCAGGTCTTGAGATGAGCCAGAACTCAGAGCGTCTGAGCTGGACATCCGAGGAAGTTGACAACCGTCTGAAGCTCATCATGAAGGATATCCACGAGAACTGCGTGAAGTATGGCACACAGCCCGACGGCTACATCAACTATGTCAAGGGTGCCAATGTTGCCGGCTTCATGAAGGTGGCAAAGGCCATGATGGCTCAGGGTATCGTATAAATTCCCCTATAAGTAATACACTAAATTTTATTAAGGGCGGATTCTTTTATGAATTCGCCCTTTTTTTTGTCTTTTCAATACTATTTTACTTCATCAAATGTTAAAAATGTGAGATTTTAGCACTTTTCTAAAAAAAAGTCAAGAAATTATTTGGTTATGTGAAATATTGTCACTACCTTTGCACCCGTTATCCTGAAAACAATCTTATTTACCGCTAATGGAAAAGACTAATACCTATTGAAGATATAGAGCGATTGTCTGTGAAGACAGTCGCTTTATTCATTATATAAATATTAATAACACATCGAATTAGTCTAAAAATAGTTAAATAACCATAAATACGAAAACAAATTCCTAATTCCTAATCCCTATTTCCTAATTTATTAGTACCTTTGCAGCCGATTTAGTCCGTGGAGGCTCAATAAAGCGGGGACACGATGCCCTCCGCCTTGCGGAAACCGTTTTAAATTTTTAATAAATGTACGCAATTGTAGAAATTAACGGTCAGCAGTTTAAGGCCGAACAGGGCAAGAAGCTCTTTGTTCACCACATCAAGAATTCAGAGGAAGGCCAGGCTGTTGAGTTTGAGAAGGTCCTGCTCGTTGACAACGAGGGAGCTATCAAGGTTGGCGCACCTACCGTAGATGGTGCAAAAGTAGTGTGTGAGGTGGTTAATCCCCTCGTTAAGGGTGACAAGGTTATCGTCTTCAAGATGAAGCGCCGTAAGGATTATCGCAAGAAGAACGGACACCGCGAACAGTTCACTCAGATTGAAGTTAAACAAGTAATCGCTTAAAATTTTGGAGGACTAAGAAATGGCACATAAAAAAGGTGTAGGTAGTTCTAAGAACGGACGTGAGTCAGCTTCACAAAGATTGGGCGTCAAGATCTGGGGTGGCCAGACCTGTGTAGCAGGTAACATCATCGTGCGTCAGCGCGGTACTAAGCACAACCCAGGTAACAATGTTGGTATCGGTAAGGATGATACCCTCTATGCATTGGTTGACGGAGTAGTAAACTTCAAGAAGGGACGTTTCAACAAGAGCGTCGTTTCTGTAATACCAGTTGCAGAAGCCTAATTTTTATCAATTAAGATAATTTATTCCAAACAAACAACAGAGTCCCACGCCTCCCACGAGGTGTGGGATTTCTGCTTTTTATCGACATAATGTCTTCTTTTTCCACCTTTTATACATGTTTTTCCATATTATATAACAAATAAATGACTTTTTGCTTCGCTAAATCATAAATATTTTGTAACTTTGCAGCATTTAAAAGGAATAACGTTTAATTAAACAAAAAGAATATGCTTACATTAAAGCTCATAACAGAGGAAACTGACCGCGTCATCAGCGGATTGGAGAAGAAGCATTTCGCAGGTGCCAAGGAGGCTATCGACAATGTATTAGCCGTTGACAAGCGCCGTCGCGAGGCTCAACAGAAACTTGACAAGACCAAGCAGGAGGCAAAGCAGTTTGCCGCCCAAATTGGTGCGCTCATGAAGCAGGGCAAAAAGGATGAGGCCGAACAGGCCAAACAGCAGGTGGCTGAACTCAAGGCCCAGGACAAGCAGCTTCAGGAGATTATGGATGCCGCCGAGAAGGAGCTCACCACCCTACTCTGCCAGATTCCCAATATCCCCTACGACGAAGTGCCACAGGGAAAGGCTGCAGAGGACAATCATGTCGTGAAGAGCAATCTCAAGGAATGTGACGGCAATGACACCGTGGGCAATTGGACTATGAACCCCGAAAACAAGGAAGCCAAGTTGCCTCATTGGGAGTTGGCCAAGAAATACAATCTCATCGACTTCGACCTTGGAGTGAAGATCACGGGTGCCGGTTTCCCCGTATATATCGGTATGGGAGCACGCCTTCAGAGGGCGCTCATCAATTTCTTCCTCGACGAGGCACGTGCTGCCGGCTACACCGAGATTATGCCGCCTACGGTGGTCAATCAGGCATCGGGGTACGGCACGGGACAGTTGCCCGACAAGGAGGGACAGATGTATCACTGCGAGGTTGACAATCTCTATCTCATCCCCACAGCCGAAGTGCCTGTCACCAACATCTATCGTGATGTCATTCTCGACGAGAAGGATCTTCCCGTCAAGAACTGTGCCTACACTCAGTGCTTCCGTCGCGAGGCTGGCAGCTATGGCAAGGACGTGCGCGGACTCAACCGTCTGCATGAGTTCTCTAAGATAGAGATTGTTCGCATCGACAAACCCGAACATTCCAAGGAGTCGCACATGGAAATGCTCGCTCATGTAGAAGGTCTGCTCCAGAAACTCGAATTACCCTATCGCATACTGCTCCTCTGCGGTGGCGACCAGTCGTTCACATCTGCCATCTGCTATGACTTCGAGGTATATTCCGAGGCTCAGGGGCGCTGGCTTGAGGTATCGTCAGTCAGCAACTTCGACACCTATCAGGCCAATCGCCTCAAGTGTCGCTATCGCCATACCGAGGACAAGAAGATTGAGCTTTGCCACACCCTCAACGGTTCGGCTCTCGCCCTCCCGCGTATCGTGGCTGCCATCCTCGAGGACAACCAGACTCCTGATGGCATCAAGGTGCCCAAGGCACTGATTCCATATATGGGATGCGACATTATTAAATGAATTCAATAAAGAATTAAGAAATGAACAAGATAATCAAGAAGAAGCAATTCTCCGAGAAGGTTTACCTCTTTGAGATTGAAGCGCCTCTGATTGCCAAGAGTCGCAAAGCAGGAAACTTTGTTATTGTACGAGTGGGAAACAAGGGCGAACGTATGCCTCTTACAATAGCCGACTCCGACGTCAGCAAGGGTACAATCACACTCGTCGTGCAGAAAGTGGGACTCTCGTCCGTAAAACTGTGCTCACTCAACGAGGGCGACTATGTCACCGACGTGGTCGGTCCACTCGGCAATCCTACGCATATCGAGAAATTCGGCACTGTCATCTGTGCCGGTGGCGGTGTCGGCGTGGCTCCCATGCTCCCCATCATCCGTGCACTTAAGGCTGCGGGCAACCGTGTACTCTCGGTTATCGCCGGAAGATCAAAAGACCTTGTTATCCTCGAAGACGAGGTGAGAGACAGCAGTGACGAACTCATCATAATGACCGACGACGGTTCTTACGGCGAGAAAGGCGTAGTGACTGTCGGCATCGAGAAATTCATCAATCAGGAGCACATCGACAAAGTGTTTGCTATCGGTCCTCCCATCATGATGAAGTTCAGCTGCCTGCTCACACAGAAATACAATATCCCCACCGACGTGTCGCTCAACACCATCATGGTTGACGGTACGGGTATGTGTGGAGCTTGCCGTCTCACCATTGGTGGCAAGACCAAGTTTGTATGCATCGACGGTCCTGAGTTTGACGGAGCACTCGTTGATTGGGACGAAATGTTCAAGCGTATGGGCACATTCAAGCGCGAGGAGCAGATTGAGATGGAGCACATGCAGGATCACCTCAGCGGAGTTGAGGTGAAAGATGTGCCCACCGACGAGGATATCCCCGCAGCACCAGCATCATCTGGAACTTCCGGATTATCCAGTGATACTGACATAGAATCACTTACCGACCGTAATGCCGAGTGGCGCAAGGCTCTCCGCTCATCAATCAAGCCCAAGGAGCGCACTGCCATCGAGCGCGTGCAGATGCCTGAACTCGACCCTGTATATCGTGCCACCACCCGCACCGAAGAAGTCAACAAAGGACTCACCAAGGAGATGGCCATACGCGAGGCCCAGCGTTGTCTCGACTGTGCCAAACCGTCATGTGTCGAGGGTTGTCCCGTCAACATCAATATCCCGTCGTTCATCAAGAACATCGAGCGTGGCGAGATTCTTGCTGCCGCCAAAGTGCTGAAGCAAACCTCTGCCCTGCCCGCTGTCTGCGGACGTGTATGTCCACAGGAGAAGCAGTGCGAGAGCAAGTGTATCCATCTCAAGATGAACGAGCCTGCAGTGGCTATTGGTTATCTCGAGCGTTTCGCAGCCGACTATGAGCGTGAAAGCGGTCAGATGTCTCTCCCCGAGATTGCCCCGTCCAACGGTATCAAGGTGGCAGCCATCGGCTCTGGTCCTTCCGGACTTAGCTTTGCCGGCGACATGGCCAAGCAGGGATTCGAAGTTCATGTATTCGAGGCTCTCCACGAGATTGGTGGCGTGTTGAAATATGGTATTCCCGAGTTCCGTCTGCCCAACCGCATCGTGGATGTCGAGATCGACAATCTCAAGAAGATGGGAGTGCATTTCCACACCGACTGCATTGTCGGCAAGACCATCTCTGTAGAGGAACTTGAGGAAATGGGCTTCAAGGGCATCTTCGTAGGCTCTGGAGCCGGACTGCCCAACTTCATGAATATCCCCGGCGAGAATGCCATCAATATCATGTCGTCCAACGAGTATCTCACTCGTGTCAACCTTATGGATGCAGCCAATCCCGATACCGATACTCCCATCAATCTCGGCAAGCACGTGATTGTTGTTGGAGGTGGCAACACTGCCATGGACTCCTGCCGCACGGCTAAGCGTCTTGGTGCTGATGTCACCCTCGTCTATCGACGCTCCGAGCAGGAGATGCCCGCACGTCTCGAAGAGGTGAAGCATGCCAAGGAGGAAGGCATCAACTTCCTCTGCCTGCACAATCCTATCGAGTATAAGGCCGACGAAAAGGGTGCCGTATGTCAAGCTGTTCTCCAGGTGATGGAACTTGGTGAACCCGATGCAAGCGGTCGCCGCAGTCCTGTGCCTGTTGAGGGCAAGACTGTCACTCTCGATGTCGATCAGGTGATTGTTGCCGTAGGTGTATCTCCCAACCCGCTTGTACCCAAGTCTATCGACGGTCTTGAGTTGGGACGCAAGAACACTATCGCTGTCAACGACGACATGCAGAGCTCGCGTCCGTCGATATATGCCGGTGGCGACATCGTGCGCGGTGGCGCAACCGTAATCCTCGCTATGGGCGACGGTCGTCGCGCAGCAAAGGCAATGGCAGAGAAGTTGGCGAAATGAACGGATTATATACTATCATAATGCTCATACTAAGCAACGTCTTCATGACGCTTGCCTGGTATGGGCACTTGAAACTCCAGGAAACGGGCGTCTCCGCCAAGTGGCCGCTGCTCGGCGTGATTGCATTCTCATGGGGAATAGCATTCTTCGAGTATTGCTGCCAGGTGCCAGCCAACCGTATGGGATTTGAGGGCAATGGCGGTCCGTTCAATCTTGTGCAACTGAAGGTCATTCAGGAGTGCATCAGTCTCGCCGTCTTTGCCGTGATTGCCAACATCTTGTTTCAGGGGCAGAATCTGCATTGGAATCACATCCTTGCTTTCTTCCTGATAATATGCGCGGTTTACTTGGTGTTTATGAAATGAGGAATTAGGGATTAGGAATGAGGAATGAGGAGCAGTTATTGGAACATCGGCTGACAAGGCGCTTTCAGAAAGCTCTTGTTGACTACCGCCTACTTGATGATGGCGACAAGATACTCGTCGGCTTGTCGGGCGGCAAGGATTCCCTTTGTCTGCTCGAACTTCTCGCCAAGCGTAGCCAAATCAACCGCCCCTCATTCTCGGTCGAGGCCATACATGTCAGGATGGATAATATAGAATATTCCACCGATTCTGGCTATCTTGAGTCGTTTTGTAAAAATCTTAACGTACCTCTTCATATAGTGACTACGGAGTTCGATGATACAATCAAGACCAAGAAGCCCAAATGCTTCCTCTGTTCATGGCATCGCCGCAAGGAGATGTTCAATCTCGCACAGGCGCTACATTGTAACAAGATTGCCTTGGGACATCATAATGACGACATCATTCACACGGCACTCATGAATCTCACATTCCAGGGACATTTCTCAACAATGCCCGTAAAGCTCGAGATGAAGAAGATGCCCCTCACGATTATCCGTCCGCTCTGCCTCATTGAGGAAAAGGACATAAAGAGATGGTCAGAACTGCGCAAATATGAAAAACAGATTAAGCAGTGTCCCTACGAAACGGCTTCTCATCGTGCTGATATACGAAACATATTCAATGCAATGGAAAGTATGAATCCCGAAGCAAGGTATTCTATATGGAATGCTCTTGAATCTGAAATGAAATTAATTGAAAAAGCAAAAGAATGATAATGAAAGGAAAAAACATAGTATTAGCAGTTCTTCTCATTCTTCTGCCATCTACAATGGATGCGCAGAAGAAAAGAAGTACGGCCAAAACGAAGTCAAAACCCAAAGTCAGTGTAGTTGACACTGAATATGAAGAACGTCTTGAGAGTATGAGGAACTCCATACAAAAAGTGGTGTTCATCGACAGTATTGTTGTCAAGAAGTCGCAACTCCTCAGTTCGTTGAATATTCCTGACGAAGCAGGAAGTGTTGAGTCGTATAACAATTTCTTCAACACCACTGACCAACCCAATGCCGTTGTGTATATCAATCAGTTGAAAAATAAATGTGTCTTCTCAAAATTTGCCGATGGCGGTTGGGATCTATATTCCTCTGAAATGATAGGCGACAAGTGGTCGCGCGACATCCCACTCAAGGGTCTTGATGTCCTTGGCGACGATGTGGATATCAATTGGCCATTCATGCTTGCCGACGGCACCACTCTGTATTTCGCGGCAAAGGGCGAGGAAAGTATCGGTGGATTCGACATCTTCATGACTCGATACGACGAGACGACACAGTCGTTCCTCAAACCCGAGAACATCGGTATGCCGTTTAATTCCCCAGCCAACGATTATCTATATATTGTCGATGAATATGATGGTTTCGGATGGTTTGCCACCGACCGTAACCAACCAGAGGGTATGGTGTGCATTTATTCTTTTCTTATTAACGACGTGAGAGAAAACTATATCGTGGATGAGTATTCTCCTGAGCAACTGCGGCAGCTATCCGAGATTCATAGTATATCCCAGACATGGTCAAGCCTTAATGCCCGCAACAATGCACTTGAAAGACTTACTGATGTTTACAAACGCAAATTCAAGCAAAAGAAAAAAAACGACTTCACCTTTGTCATCAACGACGAGTTGACATACACTACACTCACTGATTTCCGCTCTCCCGAAGCAGCAGAGAAATATGTAAGTCTTAATGATCTTAGCGGGAAAAAGAATAAGCTCGACATGTCTATCGATCGTGCCCGCAATGCTTATCCCACTGCAAGACAACCACAACGCGAGCAATACAAGAAGCAGTTACTTGCAGCTGAGAAGCAGAGCGAGAAATACGAGATTGAGATTGCCAATCTCACGAAAGAGATTAGAAGAATAGAATTAGCGAAACTTGGTAAATAACTTAAATATCATGGAGGTAAAGGTTATGAATAATTACATTGCTGAATCGGAATTGGTAATTAATGGAGACGGTTAGATC
>JBJEAY010000555.1:0-1574 GCA_051869575.1 Prevotella sp.
AGATGTCAAAAATGGTTTTAACAACTTTTAATCCGTAGTTCACCACACAGAGAAAAAATATTAAAAAATTAAAATGTTAAAATATTAAAATATTGAAGTTATGACACAGGAAAATAAGTCGAGGTTGATAAAGTTTATGTGGAACCTTGCATCGGCAATCCTCGCAGCCGTGGGAACCGCATTGGGTATTTCGTGCGCAGTGGCGTAGAGATTACAACTTCACCTTTTTCTTCACTGCCTTGCTCTCGTTGTGTATGCGATTGAGGGAGGTGACGACGTAGGTGTGCTTGGTCTTGCCATCATTGTAGGGCAATCGGAAGAATGTGTCGCGGGTGATGGCAACGAGAGTACCGTCGCAATACACGGCATACTGATAGGCATTGGAAGCCCAATCCTTTGCCTTGGACTTTAGCTTGGGGGATGTCCAGAAGAGCATGAGGCCGTCGGATGTCCACACCATCTTCACCTTGCGCGGCTTGCCTGGCTGCTTAGTGGATATGAAAGGCATATAAGGCTGCAAGGCAGGAGTGCGCCAATAGACATTGCGCAGCATCATGCCGTAGTTGCCTATATTATCCACGGCAGCCTTGGCATACCAAAGCACCGTGCCCTGCACGTTGTTGGCAAAGTCATGCAGCTTGTATTTTGCCGGCATCTGATGCTGTTGGGGATTATCTTCGTCCTTGTATTTGACGGTGCGCTCAACGTCTTCGCCGATGAATAAGGGGCGGGCGGAGGCATTGCGGTCCCACCACTGTATGAGCGTCTTGTAGTCGGCTGTGGGATGACCTATCTGCCAATAGAGCTGCGGAACGCAATAATCCACCCAACCATTGTTGACCCACAAGAGCACGTCGGCATAGAGGTCGTCGTAGTTCTGCAGTCCTCGCGTGTCGCTGCCGTTGGGGTCGCTCTTCTTGTTGCGATATATACCAAAAGGCGACACACCAAACTTCACCCATGGTTTGACGGCACGTATGGTGTCGTGCAATTCCTTCATGAAGAGATTGACATTATATCTGCGCCAATCACCGATGGTGGAATGTCCCCCTGGATTCTCGCGATAGAGTCGCTCGTCGGGGATAGTGGCTCCGGCAGCGGGATAGGGATAGAAATAGTCGTCGATATGCAATCCATCCACATCATAGCGGCGAAGGATGTCGCCCACGACATGACATATATACCGGCGGTTTTCGTCGTAAGCGGGATTGAGGATATACTGTCCGTCGTACTCGAATACGAGATCGCGGCGTCGTTGTGCAATATGCTTTGGCGACAAGACATTCGTGGTCTTGGTCTTGGCACGATAGGGATTTATCCATGCATGGAGTTCCATGCCACGCTTGTGGCACTGCTCCACCATCCACTGGAGGGGGTCCCAATAAGGCGACGGAGCCTTGCCTTGCTGCCCCGTAAGGAAGCGGCTCCAAGGCTCGATGCTGCTCTCATAGAGGGCATCGCACTCGGGGCGCACCTGAAAGATGATGGCGTTGGCACCATCCTTCTGCAATTCGTCGAGTTGATAAGTGAGTGTCTTCTGCATGTCGGCGGTTGACATACCCATAAACTGACCG
>JBJEAY010000556.1:0-1572 GCA_051869575.1 Prevotella sp.
TACAGTGGTACCGTTTACACCGCTATGCATGGTACCGATTCAGCGCTATCGTCATTGTCAATTCATCCAATGTCGAAGCGTGTTTCTGTAGAATGTCATCAACGGTTGCCTCTGACAGTTTCTGAATACCGAGCAGGAATGTCCATTGGTCTGGATATGGCTGGAAGTTTTCATCTACAAATACGCTGTTGCCAATCCTTCGTGCCTGTCCTTGTAAAGGTAAGGCTACGAGATTTCCAAATCCACCATCGGGCAAGGTGTCTTGGTTTGGGAAAAACCTGTCGTACGATTTAAAGGATAAATGTACCTCCTTATTCATCGCCTCAGTCAGAATAGACTTTCCCAGCCGTCTTGCTTTAATGGCTGCTATGGCTGTGTCAAAGAACACCCACACGTGTGCCCCATTGCCGGAGCGTGACCGCTCAATGTAACAAGGAACTCCCCATTCCTTGCACACGCCTATAAATGCAAGCACATCATTCTGATACCCATGCTCACAACTCTTGTCATCGAAATCGGTGCAGAGGAAATAGCAGGTGTTGTCATTCAATATCGGATATAAGCCGACTACATCACGGCCATAGGCATCCTTACCCGCAAGGTGGTTGAAGATATGTTCGTATAATAATGGAGCGAACTTCCGGTTAGGACATTCTGAACATTTATATTTACGCTTGTCGCAGAACTCCCTGTTCCATTCTCGTTCGCACACAGGCTGGTAGCCCGACTTCTTAGTCGTATCGCTATACCATCTTTTGGCAAAGACATCCTCCCGCCCTTTGAATAAGCTTTGGAACAGCTCAACCTTTTCCTGTAAAGAAAGGTGGATGGTTGAAGTCGTTGGGCTTGAGGATTGGGACACAACAGGGCTTCCATCATGAGCACACACCTCAAACGGTATGCCATGTTCGGAAAGAAGAGACTTCAACCGTTTGTTCTCCTCTTCCAACTCGTGCAATCTTCTCATGAGGGTGTCTGCATCCATAATTGTAGTCTTACAAGATGGTCTTTTGCGCCATTTCTATGGCATCGCGTTTCAGATTATGGTCATTTTCATCCCCTACGGCATCTATCACTTTGTCGGCGAGCCATAGCTTCAGCATCTCGTTTTCATCCTGATGCAGCAATTCTGCAAGTTTGACTACTTGCTCTCGTTTGGCTCGTCTGTCTCCACGCTCAATCTTACTGAACATAGGGGTATCAATCTCTAATGCAGCTGCCAGCTGGCGTTGCAACAAACCTTGCTCGTCTCTGAGCTCTCTGATTTTATTTCCGAATAACATATCTCTTGTTTTCTTTGAGTTCCTTTTTTGTTTTTTTTGTCAAATCATGACAGTTCCGCTATATCTTTCGTCGAATTTCGACGGAATGGCATGAATTTCGACGGAATAATCTTTGTTTTCCGTCGAATTTCGACGAATTCGATAGATTTAAACATCGTTCACTTATCAAACCAATTTCGCCCATCTGTCCGTATCAAGTCTTCTTTTTTCATAGCTTTCAATAAATCCCCTAAACTACGTAGCTTTTGTTCTTCCGTTTTACCAGATGGCAACACATCCTTAATATATT
>JBJEAY010000557.1:0-1572 GCA_051869575.1 Prevotella sp.
CACCCGCATTTGGTTCACACCACGTGATTAAAAGGGAACAGAGTGAGAATCTCTGACAGTCCCGCTGCTGTAGATTGCCTTTATACGGCTGGAATACAACAATGTCACTGACACGCAACGTTCGGGAAGACATTCCAGCTTGGCAAAAGTCAGAAGACCTGCCGATGCTATGGTTTTTCCGCCCTCGTGGGATAGGGCTTGAAAGAAGACATCACGCAATGATTGCACTAAAGAGACTCGCGACGGGAATTGTCGCCATTTCCTGTATGTCCGTAGTTGCAGCACAAGATTCGCTGCGCACGCATACGATTGAAGATGTGGTGGTTACGGCCAACAAGAGCCGCACCGCCAATGTCTTCTCCACTATACCCGTGCAGTCATTCAGCGGTGAAGACATCCGACTTATGGGCCTGCAGAACATTGCCGATGCTGTGAAGAAATTCGCCGGAACGTCGGTGAAGGACTACGGCGGCATTGGCGGCATGAAGACAGTGTCGGTGCGCAATCTCGGAGCTCAGCACACCGCCGTGAGCTACGACGGCATTGTGGTAAGCAACACACAGGCTGGACAGATTGACATCGGACGTTTCTCGCTTGACAATGTCAGCATGCTTTCTATGGCAATAGGTCAGGGCAGTGATATGCTACAGTCGGCACGCCACTATGCCTCGGCTGCCGTGATGGGCATCATGACCGAACAACCTTTGCTCACGGAGAAATCATCGCTTTGGAGAATAGGACTATCAGGCGGTTCGTGGGGACAGATAAATCCAAAGATGCGCCTTTGGCAGAGATTGTCAAGTGCCTCGGTGCTATCCCTCGATGCCGACTATATGCGTGCCGACGGCAATTATCCATATACCTTGGTAAACGGTATGGAATCAACGCGCGAGCGCAGAACAAACTCTGGCATAAGTCAATGGCATGTGGAGGGCAACGTGAACACCACGTTTGCTGACAGTTCAAGACTCGACGTTAAGGCTTATTACTATCGTTCGAGCCGTGGACTCCCTGGTTCGGTTATACTCTACAACAACGAGAGCAACGAACATCTGTGGGACGAGAACCTCTTCGCCCAGGCTATATATAATAAAAGGTGGAACAGCCAGTGGCAATGGGTGGCAAGGGCAAAATACACCCACTCGTGGAACAAATACGAGGACTACAACATCAAATACACCAACGGCAGAAAAGAAGAACGGAACAGTCAGGACGAATATTATGCCTCGGCGACAGTCAACTGGATACCAATCAAATGGCTAAGCATGTCATTAGCAGAAGATGCCTCGTTCAACAAACTGCATACCAATGTCAACGGCAGCCCTAATCCACTGAGATTCACATCACTGACCGCCTTGGCAGCAAAACTGCGCATCGGACGACTTACGGCTGAAGGAAACCTCGTTATGACCTACGCTACTGAAAGTCTGACTGAGAGCGAGAAATACTCGCTTAAAACTCCAGAAGACCGCAAACATCTGTCGCCGTCAATGTCGCTCAGCTGGCGCATACTGCCCGAAGATGCGCTGTATCTTAGGGCTTTATACAAATCCACATTCCGAATGCCTACAT
>JBJEAY010000558.1:0-1567 GCA_051869575.1 Prevotella sp.
GATCTTATCAGGACTGAGAAAATGGCTCGGCAAGTGGTATTTATACTGACCTGATGCGGAAATTCCACGATGAGGGGCATGAGGTGTATATCATCTATCCGAATGAGAGGCGAACGGGACGGCCTACTTCTGTTCTTCCTCAACAACTATACGACGGAGCATACTTTTAATGCTATAATGCAACACATGTAGCCTAAAAACCTTCTTTCATAACTGTGACATCGCATACAGCGGACAGATACGGACATGACGAACAGTATTGTTATCTTCCTTGTCAATGTATTCAAACGAACCGAAGTTTTCCAGCGAGCAGCGGACGGCTTCGGTGAGGTGCTTCTCACGCATGAACATCCAGAGGCTCTTCATGCCGCCTTGCGTGCCTGCCTTCACCTCGATGGGGAGGACGTGCATGTCCTGAACGGTGAGGTAGTCGATTTCGGCCAAAGAGTTTTTTGCCTGGCGTGTCCAATAGAACATCTCATGACGAAGATGAGGAGACAGATAATGCAACAGTTCAAGTCCGGCAACGAGTTCTGCCATCGCTCCCTTGTTGACAAGATCGGCTGCCGGAGCAGTGAGGATATGAGTGGTAAGGGAGGAACTGTCTGGCATGGTCATGTTCAGAAGGCGCAAAGTGAGAGCGCAGTCCAAGGGGAGGATTTTCCTGTAGGCGGTGTCTGCCCCACTACCCAAGGGCAAGCCGTTGGCATTGGTATGGGTGACGGGAATAAGCAGGCCGGCAAGGAAAAGCAAGTCGAGCGCACGCTTCACTTCGGCTGTCTTGTAGTCGCCTACTTGTGCATAGACAAACTTGCGTGTGGCCTGTTCTGCGGCAGAGCGCAGGGTGTGGCGAAGCAGGGTGGTATCTACCCGCTTATTGTATTTTGGGAAATCGTCCTCATAGCTTACGAGGATGTCGTCCTGTATCTCCTGACAGGTAAGGTAGTCGTGGGTGGCTACCCATTCTGCCACGCACTCAGGCATACCGCCCACCAGCATATATGCACGAAGCTGTGCTATCAATCTCTCGTGCAGAGCCACAGGCAGAGGGGCAGATGGGGATGCTGCATTGCGGGCTTCGAGCAACAGGCTTTCTCCGTTGGCAAGGAGGAACTCGTCGAAGGTCATGGGGTACATGAAGACGGAATGGATGCGGCCTACCCCGAAAGTGGGCAACTCCCTGATGGCAAACTCCAACAGAGAACCTGCGGCAATGACATGCAGACTGGGCAGGTCCTCCTTGAAGAAACGGAGCGACATGATGGCTTCAGGGCATTCCTGAATCTCATCGATGAAGAGGAGCGTACGTCCCGGCTCAATCCTTTTCTGCGCCAATGCGGAGATTTCGGAGATGATGCGGTGTACGTTGAGGTCGGGCAGAAAGGCTGTCTTATACTGCGGTTCGCGTTCGAGGTTAATTTCTACATAACTTTCAAATTGCTCACCGAGATGTCTTACGGCGGTGGATTTGCCCACCTGTCTGGCTCCACGGAGCAAGATTGGCTTGTGGATGCTGCGTGATGTCCACTCTGACAGGTATTTGTCTATGAGTCTGTTATAATACATG
>JBJEAY010000559.1:0-8646 GCA_051869575.1 Prevotella sp.
GCCATTGAAACTTGCCATTACCATGCCTGCTGCCAATGAAGGGGAGGAACCCCAAACAATGAATATTGAGGTGGAGATAGAAGTAGCCGAGGAGGGTAAATATACTGTGGAAGGTGGTAATCTCTCATTTGCCATTAGTGCCACAAAAGTATTCCTTGGCGAGGGTGAGTCAAAGGTGGAGTTCCCTGGATTCACTCCAACTCGCTTCGCTTTCAATCTCAATCAGAATAAGGTAGCCCATCATTTAGGATTTTAATCTAATCAGTTCAAGGCAGTATAGGTGAGCAGTTTCCCTGTACTGCTTTTTTGTATCATAAAAGCCTGCACCCGATTTCCCCATCACTACTCACGAGTGGTTATCTTTCCTGTCTTATATTTCAGATAGCAGTACTCATACTTGGATTACACCAGTACTCTGATCAGAGTACCGGAGTACTCCGTCCAAAATACTGGAGTACTCTTGTGGGAGTACTGCCACAATGTCTATTTCTTCACGCTCATCTCGATGACAGCCTTGTCGTTGTTGTCGGTGAGGATGAGCGAGCCAGACTTTGTGAAGCGGTATTTCTTCACTCTTGAGAGAGCCTCCAAAATCTTGGTCTCGGTGGACATGTCAGGACACATCATCCGTGTCATTCCCATCTGACTGAGGTCGATGGTGCCCTTCTTGGCATCGCCCTCTGCCTTGAAACCGCCAGTGAGGCTGTTGCAGCTTGCATTGCCATACACACGGCTCTTCTCGACGTCAAGACCGATGAAAGGAGTCTTTTCTCCCTTGTTGTCAAGAGCCTGTCCGTCGATTTTGTCGATGTTCCACTCGTGTGTCATAGCGTCTTTCATGGTTGTCTTCTGGCAGGAGCAGCCAGTGAGTGCTGCTGCCATTGCTGTTGCGATAAATAGTTTTTTCATTTCTTTTATGTATTAAATTATTAATTCGGCTGCAAAGTTACTAAGAAAAAGGGATATAAGGAAATGTTTTAATATCTTTTATTTATTATAAACGTATGATTGTTTGCTCATCTCGTCTATTTTTCTTACCTTTGCCGCTAAAATAATACGACATGATGACAGAATCGCCAATACTTGCATTGCAGCAACAACGCATGCTGCTTGAGATAGAATATAATGTAGATAAGGAGGAACACCGCCGACAGATGGAGGCTCGTGGACTCGAAAGGCTCGCCAAACGTGGTGATGCTTGGCTCAATGTGCGCTTCGGACGGAGCTACTATAACTCGCTCAACCAACTTTCCGTGGAACTGTACCGCACTCAGGACCAGGATATTGAACATAATTTCGAATTTGGAAGACCAGTGTGGATTGTTAGAAATGAGGGATTAGGAATTAGGAATGAGGGATTAGGCAAGTACTTGTCGGGTGTTGTTAATTATGTGGATGGCGACAGGATGGTGGTTGTTGTGCCCGAGGGTACTGACTTGGTGGCTTTGCAGACGGCGGAAGGGCTTAATGTGCAGTTGGCTTTTGATGAGACTACATATCGCCTGATGTTCGAGGCTCTCGACCGCACCATCAGGGCGAAAGGCCGACTTGGGTATCTGCGTGACTTGTTCTATAGCAACCAAAAGGCTGAGACATTCTCTTTTGCACCAATGCAATTCCCTTTTCTTAATGCCTCTCAGGAAAGGGCAGTGAACGAGGTGCTCAGGGCAAAGGATGTGGCAGTGGTGCATGGACCTCCCGGAACAGGCAAGACCACAACACTTGTTGAGGCAATATATGAGACACTGCGTAGGGAGAACCAAGTGTTGGTGTGTGCGCAGAGCAATATGGCGGTTGACTGGATATCCGAGAAATTAGTTGACCGTGGTATTAATGTCTTGCGCATAGGTAATCCCACGAGGGTGAACGACAAGATGCTCTCGTTTACATACGAGCGGCGGTTTGAGTCGCATCCCGACTACGAACAGCTATGGTCTATCCGCAAGGCAATCCGCCAACTTCGTGCCAACCGCAAGCGTGGCGATCGTACGTTTCATCAGAAAATAGAGCGGTTGAAGGAACGTGAGATAGAACTCGATCTGCGTATCAGGGCGCAGATATTCGGAGAGGCAAGGGTGATAGCCTGTACACTTGTGGGCAGTGCCAATCGACTGCTCGACGGAATGAAATTCGGCACGCTCTTTATAGATGAGGCTGCACAGGCCCTTGAGGCAGCCTGCTGGATTCCCATCCGAAGGGCGTCGCGAGTAATACTCGCAGGCGATCACTGCCAGTTGCCGCCAACTATCAAGAGTATTGCTGCAATGAAGGGCGGACTTGACAAAACCCTTATGCAGCGAATAGTAGAGCATAAACCAGAGGCTGTGACATTGCTGAAGGTGCAATACAGGATGAATGAGGCGATAATGAGATTCTCGTCCGACTGGTTTTACCATGGAGAGGTGGTGGCTGCTCCCGAAGTGAAATTCCGTGGTATTCTCGACCTCGACGTTCCGATGGAATGGAGAGAAATTAGGAATGAGGAATTAGGAATGAGGAATGAAGAATATGGGCGGAAAAATGGATATAATGAGGAATTTGTTGGCGAGAACTTTGGTAGGGTGAATAAGCCAGAGGCGAGGGAGACACTTATGGCTCTTGCCGAGTACTTTGTTAAGATAGGCCGACAGAGGATAATTGACGAGCGCATAGACGTGGGAATAATATCTCCGTATAGGGCACAGGTGCAATATCTACGCCATTTGATAAAAAAGACCGACTTCTTCAAGCCGTTCCGCAAGATTATCACCGTAAATACCGTCGATGGATTCCAAGGACAGGAGCGTGATGTCATTCTTGTGTCACTTGTACGCAGCAACGAGGAAGGACAAATCGGTTTCCTGCGTGACCTCCGTCGAATGAATGTAGCCATCACAAGGGCGAGAATGAAACTCATCATCCTCGGTGATGTCAACACACTAACGAAACATCCATTCTACAAAAAACTTTGGGAATACTGCTTATCAAATGAAGAGTGAAGAAGTTGCTACTGCGATGGCACAGGTGAGGCACTCGCACAGTTCTTTACGTTAAAAACTTTAATTTTTTAATTTTTTAATTCTTTAATTTTAAAAAGGGGGTTGGGAAAATCGAAGCTCGATTGTTCTTGTTATAAAAAAGAGCTGATGATAATGAATGTAAGACAAGAAGACACGGCAAGTCTGTACAAAAGACATGCCTCCAAAATGAAAGTAATCGCCCAAATGATATTGGGTGATTCAGACGAGGCTGAGGATGCCGTAGGGGATGTTTTTGCCGATGTGGCCACAGGCAAAATATCCACAGTGGAAGACAAAAGCGAAGGAATGCTCTTCACTTGCCTACGCAACCGATGCTTGAATATCCTTAAGCGAAAAAGTCTGCATGAAAGGATTATGGGAAAGATGCAACTCGACAATCGAGTAGATATCTCTCCACCCGAACGACAGATTGACCGACTTGAGGAAATCCTCGATTTCATCGATACAAAATTGACTCCGCAGACGGCTCGCATCGTGCGTATGCACTATCAGCAAAAGATGAAATATCGGGAGATTGCAGCCGAACTTGGTATAAGTGAAACTGCAGTGTATAAACATCTTGCACAAGGAATCAGCAAGCTCAAGGAGAAATTTTATTGAATTAAGAATTAACATTTAAGAGTTAAGAAATGGACAAGATTGAAAGAATAATCGATATGACAGAACATCCTGAGAGATATACTGAGGATGAACTTCGACAGTTGCTCATCGACGATGACGAGGGCAACAGGATATATAAGACTATATCCGAACTCAACGTTGCGTTTAATATGGATAGCGGTATGCGTTTATCGCAGAAAACAAAGAAATACCACTTCATCAACAAGGTTGCTGCGGCTATAATAGCGATATGCCTTATATCCGGTATCGCATACGCCGCAGTGGCCCTTACACAACGCCCAAGCACTTCTGCCAATGTAGAGGCCACAGCTCCTTCCAGCCCGTCCTCTCCAGCTACGCAAGTGTCAGATGTGCCAGTGTCGAATACTCAGACTCCCATAGTGAAGACCTATGAGGACACACCTCTCTCAACCATCGTTGCCGACATCGCTCGCGTATTCTCCAAGCAGCAGGCATATCGCTCAGATAAGGCCCAATCCCTCCGACTTTATTTCCGTCTTGACACACGTCGTGGACTGGAGAAGAACATCGAGGAGCTCAACACATTCGAAAATATCAACATTGAAATAAAAGGAGACACCCTTGTGGTGGATTAAGTTATGATTATCATTATCACTATTATAGCCCTTCTTATGCTTATTCCGGCAAAGGGCAATGCCCAACGCGTATCTCGTGACTATCACGACGTGTCGATGTCGAAGGCGCTCATTGACCTCGACCGAGCCTCATCGCGTTATCACATCAGTTTTATATATAACGAATTGGAAGATTTCACCGTCACCAAGCAACTTGACGACCGACCGGTGCTTGATGCAGTGCGCGATATCATCGGATTCTATCCCATATCCATCAGTGTGGGCGACAGTATCATTGCTGTGGAATGTGTGAACAAGGCAGACAGACGACTCATAGGTCAGCTTATCGACGAAAACAATAATCCTGTCATCTTTGCCAATATCCAGTTGCTGTCCGTTGCCGACACTGCATTCATCACTGGTGGCGTGAGCAACGAAAACGGGCAGTTTGTCATTCCCTGCTCCGAACAAAAGGTGAGAATGCGCATATCATGTGTAGGTTATAAAACTGTAGAAAACATCGTTGAAATCAGTGAAATTGGCGAGATTAAGATGCAAGGCGAACAATATGCCATAAATGGTGTTGTTGTGAAAGGACACCACCGTGTGGATAAGGTTGACCGCTCTGTCTTCACCTTTACCGACGAGCAGAAGAAATACTCCCGCCAGACTCAGGAGATACTCACCACACTGCCAGGATTGCGCAATGACGCTATCACAGGGACACTGAAGACGATAAACGGCAAGTCGCTCAAAATACTCATCAATGGTGTAGAGGCTACCGACAACGATCTCAAGAGCATACCCGTGGATAAGATCAAGAATGTGGAATATTACACGATTCCACCGGCTCGTTATGCAGATGTGGGTACGCTTATTAATATAAAGACTCAGCCCCTTGATGCCGGTTATGCCGCCGGTTTCGACGTGATGCAGGCTCTGTGGACAGCTTTCAACAACACCAATCTCTATGTGCGCTATAACAAGGGCAATCATCAGATAGCCTTCGACTATGATATGCAATACCGCAATAATGCGGGTTGCGAGAGTGAGGATTCGTATGTATTCACCGATGGAACCACCGTTTCTGACTATCTCTATCGTGGCGACTACCATTTCGGATATTGCAATCAGAACTTCAATCTCAAGTATATTTATAATAAGGAGGACGACTTTACCTTCCAGGCCAAGTTCTCGCCCAATGTATATAACTGGTTCTGGCGCACCGACAACGAGATTGAGGCACACAACAATCCCCTTTGGCAGGACGGCGGTGGAAAACAGTCGAGGAAAATACGCAGTTTTGGTCCGTCGCTCGACCTCTATCTCAATAAAAAGCTCAAGGGCAATCAGGAACTCACTGTCGATGTTCTCGGCACATACTATAACAATACCCAGTCAGAACACAACCAGCAGTGGACTGACGAAAACGTCGAACTCATCGACGACAACCTGAGTTCAAAGAACAATAAATATTCAATCATCGGCGAGGTGGCATACTCCAAGTCGTGGGGCAAGACCAACCTCTCGTTCGGATATAAGGCAACACTTGCCAAGGCCGATTACAAGATACGCAACATGTTGTCCGACTACAACGAATATGCATATACATCGCATAACGATAATCACTATTTCTACGGTGAAATCGGCGGAAATCTCAATAAACTGACGTATCGCCTCGGTGTTGGTGGAACGTATGTCAATACAGATAATGACGTTACTGACTACTCCAAACTCTATTTCACCCCCAAGTTGGTGTTGTCATATCCAATAAAGAACGGTCAACTGCAACTGTTAGTGCAGTCATCCCCTGTGCTGCCATCCATCTCACAGCTCAGCAATAGTGCCAAGATATTTATACCGGGACTCATAGAGAGGGGTAATCCGTATCTGGAATCAGGTAATAGGAATAATGTGCAAATCTCGCTCAACCTCTCCCATCCCTATTTTGACATCTACTCGCAGGCACTTGCCGACTATGTCTCCAACCCCATCTGCAGCAGTTTCCAGTGGGATGATGTTGATGGTGACCGTTGCATAGTCATGTCGCCGCTCAACGGCAAGTACGAATTTGTGTATGGCGGATTGTTCTATGGAAGGATTAAACCGTTCAAATCGGAACTTTTCACGATAGGATTCTCTGTAGGAGCATGGAATGACACTTACAAGAGCGACATTACAGGTCGCCAGTCGCATTTCCGTATGCCAATAGATTGGGAGATTGGTTTCCGCAAGGGACGCTTCGGAGCTTCGTGGTACTATAATATCGTGACTAAGAATATAAACGGTCCGTTCCTCCATAAGAATGAGAACAACAGCAACCTGTCGGTGTTCTATCAGCACAAGCAGTTGAAGGTGCAGCTCACGAGCATCTTCTTCCTACGCACTCCTCATTATGAGTCGGAGTCATTGCCCAATGACATCCTCAATTTCCGTCATTGGAACGAGATACCCGACCAGCGTTCCATGGTATGTCTCTCCCTCAGCTACAACATCTTCTCGGGCAAGCAGAAGGATGTGCAGAAGAAGATCAACAACTACGACTGGGATAAGGGAACTCTTTAATTAGGAATTAAGAATTAGGAATTAGGAATGAGGAATTTCTTTATGATTTTATTGAAAAAATGTTCAATTTGTCTGAAATGCTTTGCCGTTTGAATAATTATTGCTAATTTTGCGGCATGAAAAGTATATTGACTATTATAATAATGTGTTTGTGCTCTGCTGCCGTTGCACAGGATTCGCTCAACGTTTCCGTGCAACGTCAGGAGAGCACTAAGCATAATTTAGCCCTTAATATCGGCTATTCCAATGTTGGTCTTTTCGGTGATGCAGATACAATAAGAGGCCTGCAACTGAACGTCTTCTCCAGTATATCCCGCAAGGAAATGCGAGGCGTGAGCATTGCCGGACTCATCTCGTCAACCAAAAAGAATGCTTATGGAGTACAGATGTCGGGCTTTATTAGTGCCGTCAACGGCAATATGCGCGGTGTGCAGATTTCAGGTGTTTCCAATATCGCCAAGCGTATGAATGGCGTGCAGATTTCCAGTCTCGGCAATGCCACAACCACGCCATTCCGAGGTGTGCAGCTCTCAGGTATTACCAATGTGGCAATGGGAGTGAAGCGCGGTATGCAGATTACGGGTGTGGCAAATGTCTGTTCGTCGTATATGCGAGGCATACAGATTGCGGGTTATAACTATGCCGACAGCCTCAACGGCTGGCAGATAGGAGTTGTAAATTCATGTATCAGTCATCCTCGTGGTTGGCAGGTGGGAATCATCAATTATAGTCGTGATACTAAAGTGCATAAACTCGGACTTGTGAACATCAATCCCCTCACTCGGGTTGACTTTATGACATATATGGGCACATCGTCAAAACTCAATATGGCGGTCCGCTTCCGCAATCGCAGTACATACAATATCATTGGTGTAGGTACTCATTATATGGGTTTTGATGAGGATTTTTCTGGAGCATTGTTCTATCGCATAGGCCAGTATTTCACTATCGCACCGAGATGGTCGATAAGTGGTGACATAGGTTATTTCCATATCGAGACATTCCAAAAGAACTCCAACGAGAGTCCCGAACGACTCTTTTCCCTGCAGACCCGACTGAATGTTGACTATCAGTTGACGCGTATCATTGGGGCGTTTGCCTCGGTGGGATATGGTAATACGAGATATTATGACCATGCCCGACTTTATCGTCAGAGGATGCTGGCAGAATTAGGTTTCACTTTCAGACTAATCAGAAAATGAAGAGATATGTAATCAGTGTATTGGCATTATTGCCAATGATGGCAATGGCAGATGTGCCTAATGTCGTTGAGTCGGACTCAGTGGCATCAATTGATGCCGCTCATATTGACAGTATGGCAAATCATTACCTGCGTATGGCTATCGAAGACGAGAAGAAGGAGGATGAATCCATCTTTGCCTTCGATAATCCCGACAATCAGAAGAAACATCCATGGAAGGCGGCGATTGAGGCATTTGGTATAAATGTCTTCGTGCAGAGTTTCGACCGCTTTATTCTAAATGAAGACTTTGCCAAAATCTCGTTCAATTCCATTAAGCATAACATCAAGAACGGTTTTGTGTGGGACAATGACCAGTTTTCCACCAACCTCTTCGCCCACCCCTATCATGGTGGCCTCTACTTTAATGCCGCCCGCAGCAATGGTATGAATTTCTGGGAGTCAATCCCCTATTCCTTCTGTGGCTCGCTGATGTGGGAAACGACGTGTGAAATCGAACCGCCTGCCATAAACGACCTCATAGCCACCACGATGGGAGGAGTATGTATCGGTGAAGTCACTTATCGCATCTCCGATCTTATCCTTGATGACAGTAAGCGAGGTGGTGCCCGTTTCTGGCGCGAGTTCTTGGCAGCCGTAGTGTGTCCTATCAAGGCGTTCAACC
>JBJEAY010000560.1:0-8634 GCA_051869575.1 Prevotella sp.
GGAAGGAATGATGGTCTATCAGAGAATTGTAGCAGCTATTGAGGCAAACAAAGCCCAATTCCCTTCGCTGGTATCTCGATTCCAATTGCAATATTGGGACCAACCATTGTCATTTGATGATGGTTTGCAGCCTTATTGGATAGATTATCAAATATGGTTTAGCGATTACACTGCTTATAGATACAAGGGTTATGTGGACGCATATATGATTCAGCCCCCATTCACTAATCACAGTGACCAAAATGAAACCGCCAACCCTGATGGGCTTCCAGATGATAAGAGTGTATCATTTGATGAAACTTCAGGATTTGATGGGATTAGTTGAGAACTGTTTAACCTATTTCTAAATTCAAAATTCTATTCTTTGAAAAAGAACGCAAATGGATATAAACAATTTGAAGCATATTGTCGGTCAGGCTGAAGCCAATAAACCTGCGATTATTCGGTTTTTTGGTGCGGTTACATCTGAAACCACCCGTGATTTCAATGATGAATTTTTGTGGCTTCAGAATTATGTACAGCCTTCCAAGATTATCGTTATGATCAATTCCGAGGGAGGTTCTGTTATGTACGGCATGAGCACATTCTCTATCATTCAGGCTTGTCCTATCGAGGTGGATTGTATTATTGAAGGAATCGCAGCTTCTATGGGGTCTGTGATTTGGGCAGCAGGCACCAATCTGTATATGCACGATTATTCATTGCTGATGATTCATAACCCATTTAACAGTTGTAGCGATGATGACGATAGTGTAAAACAAACGGTGAATGCTTTCAGGAGTCAGCTGGAGATTGTGTATCGTAAACGCTTTGGTATGACTAAAGAACAGGTACAGGCAATCATGGACGGCAAGGATGGTGCTGACGGCACGTTCTTTACCGCACAGGAAGCAGTAAAAGCTGGACTGATTTCCAGCGATCATGTTCTGAAAACACCAAAGGCCGTTAGAGACAAAGTTAAGAATCAAATTGATGGAGTAACGGATGTTGCTTCACTACGTGATATAATGTCACTTGTTTGTGCTGAAGTGGACGAAAATAAACTTCTCGAAGAAGTGGCAGCTATTCGTAATCGAGATGACAATTCACAATTTCAAGAATCAAATACTCAAACAGAAATGGAAAATCAGATTTTAGAAGCTATTTCCGCACAGCTTGGATTCTCGAAAGACACTCAGATGGATGCTGTAAAGGCTCGTATTGCTGAACTTGTCAAGGCAGAGGCCGCTCTGAAGGACATTCAGGGTAAGTACACTGCTCTTGAAATCAAGCACAAGGGTACTGAAGCTGAAATGGCAAACGTGAAGAGTGAGCTTGAAAAGACACAGGCATCGCTGAAACAGTATCGTGACGCAGAAGCTGCTGCACACGAAGCCGAAATTAACGCCCTCATTGAGGATGCTATTAAGGCAGGAAAAATTGAGGCCGCTTCAAAGGAGTCATGGAGCAAACTTGCTCACGATGCCTTTGATACCGTTAAGGCCACTCTCGCATCTATTCAGGGACGTGAAGACATTACCGCCCAGATTGCTAATGATCCTGCCAATGTAGAGGCTGCTCAGAAGGGCACTGCTGCTGCTCAGAAAGAGCTGGATGACAAGATCAAGGCTGTATGCGGTGAGACCTTTGCGCTCAAAAAGTTCTAAACTATTAAACGCATAGAATAATAATGGCAACAATCAATTTTGCTGGTAATATCTATTCTGGTGAGGTTCTGGAGGACCTTTTGGTCTATACCGCGCAAGGTAATGACACTTATCAGGAAGGTCTTATCCACATCAAACCCGGCGTACAGAAGAAGTTTACTCTTCCTCATGTGTCGCTCAACAAAATCATTCAGGACAACGTGGCTACTCCTACCACTCAGGGTGCAGCCACAGGTGAGTACAACCAGTACACCTATAGCGAGCGTTATCTGGAGCCTGGTGACTTCATGGTGTATGTTCGTTTCAACCCTCGTGAGTTTGAGGACGTATGGCGTCCCTTCCAGCCCACAGGCCCGCTGGTGTTCCGTGAGCTTGACCCGACAGTTCAGGCTAAGATGCTTCACCTGCTTATTGACAAGAAGGATCAGTATCTCAACGACAGTATTTGGTGCTCTCGCAAGGGTGGTGTCGATGGTTCTACTATCACTACTCCTTCTGGCGGTACTGATCTGGGCGGCGAAGACGCTGCTGGTCCTATGAAATATTTCGACGGTGCTCTCGCACGCGTACTCACCAACCTCAAAGCATCGGCAGTTGCTTCTGGCTCGCGCTCTGAAGCGCAGAAGAACGAAGTGGCTTCTGGTGAGGTTATCCTCGCTGGTAACACTGAGATAACCACCGGCCAGCAGGTAGAGGCTGCTTTGTACGCTATCTGGAAGAAGACCCCGAAGAAACTTCGCAAGAAGAAGGGTATGAAGTTCGTTATGAGCTGGGAGCTTTGGGACCTCTACGATGAATACCTTACCTCAAAAGAGGACAAGTATGTGGACAACACTCAGTTGAACCACCGTATGTTCAAAGGCAAGATGATCAAGGTCATCGATGGTCTGCCTGAGCACAGCATCTTCTTCGGTAACTTCACTACCGGTCAGGACTCTTGTCTCTGGATGGCTGTTGACTACGCTACCGATCAGGAGAGTGTGAAGGTGATGCCGCTTCAAAACGACTCAGAAGAGTGGTTCTTCCAGATGCGTATGAAGGTCGATGTCAACATCGTACTTCCTGGCGAAATCGTTGTGTGGACTGCATACAAGAACGCCGGCGCATAATCGGGTGATAACTAAACCGCAACAATAAATCCGGGGAGTGGGGTGGATGCTCCACTCCCCATTTTAATTTAATCAAATATGGCAAAGTTAAAAGACGCTCCTAAAACCGAAAAGGTTGTACAGGAAACTGAAAATGTACAGGAAACTGAAAATGTACAGGAAACTGAAAATGTACAGGAGACAGAAAATGTACAGGAAACCGAAAACGCACAGATCGTTGCTACAGAGGAGACCGTAAAAGAAACCTCTATAAAAATTGAGAAACAAGAAAAAGCTGAGATTCCCAGCAATGTAGATAAGGTCCTTCGTATGTACCCCAACTACGCTAAGTTGTTCATTGACTCGCAAGGTGGCGTGTACACAGAGGATTCAAAACATCTGTTGAAGACATCGGCTATTCTTTATCAGAATCCTTATTTCAAACAATAAAAATCAATCGTAATGGCATTAGGAAATGTATTTATGACTGACACAGACGGTAACATTGGCTCTACTATTTCCTCTGATGTAGAGAAAGTCTGTGGCTTGCTCTTCGACATTTCGGGACAGACTGATTTCTGGACAAAAGGCCAGGGGGCTGCTGTTGCCGAGAAATTGAAGGACACCGTAATTGAAATCAACAGCCTTGACGATGCTACAAATCTGGGTATCAAGCCTTACACTGGCGAGACTACTGGAGAGGACGAAGAGGCGGTAAGCACCGATTTCCTTGCCGGTATTCCATATTATCATATCAGCCAGTTCTTCGGCATGGCAGGTGGCAGTGGACGTCTGTTTATCATGTTCGCTGATTGTTCAGCCAATTGGAATGCTATTCTGGATATGCAGAAAGCTTCTGGTGGTATTATCAGTCAGTTTGGTGTTTGGACCGAACAGAAAATCTGGAAAAAAATGGATTCGTCGGCCAATCAGTGTAGCATCGCTATTGTGGGAGACCTCCAGAGCATTGCTGAGCAGATGGCCAACGACTATCATGCTCCTTCTTACATTCTGTTGAGCGGCAACTCTTCAAAGATTGCTACTGCCAGTGGCGAGAACTCCAAGGTAGTGTTTAGTGAAATCGCAGATGCGGTGATTGAGGCTCGTTACGTTTCAGTTTTGCTGTCTCAGTCTGCTGATGTAGAGGTTAAAAAGATGCAGGCTTCTCTTGCTTCTACCACCCCGGTTGGCGTAGTTGGTCTCGCTCTTGGCGCATTGACTCAGGCCAATGTGGGTGAAAGTATCGCATGGGTACAGCACTTTGACCTTGTGAACTATGTTCCTGCGATTGAGATGGGCTTTGGCGATTCTACTGTAGAAGGCGGCCAGCTGGTGAATGCTACTCTGTATTCTGCTCTGACAAAGTTCCAGTTGGATGAGCTGGATGACAAGGGCTACATCTTTATGCGTACTTATGAAGGTCGTGAAGGTCATGTGTATTTCAACAAAGACCGTAGTTGCTCTGATGGCGATTACTGTACTATTGCACGCAATCGAGCCATCAACAAGTCTCGCCGTCTGGTACGTGAGGCGTTGCTGCCTTATGTAAACTCTCCTGTCAAAGTTGACCCGGCTAACGTAAACCTTTCTTCGGCTCAAATTACCATCTATAACAATTTGATTACCGGTGTACTCCAGTCAATGGAGAACGCTGAGGAGATCAGTGCAGTTGGTACTGTGACCATTCCGGCCAACCAGAATATCTTAAAGAACAAGAAGCTGATTTTCAAGTACACTCTTATTCCTCTTGGCTGCGCTGAGTCCATTGAGGTTACAGAGGGTCTTGCTATCAGTCGCTAAAATATAAGACAATGATAGTAAATAATGTAGCCTACTCATGGTCAATGGTGCAATTGACCGCTCCTGCGCTTACGGGTTCTGCTAACGCCAACCCTATTATCCTGTCGGGAGTATCTGCTGTAAAGTGGAACATTGAGCACAAAGTGGAAACCAACTATGGTTTGGGAGGCCAGCCTGTCAACCGAGGTTTTGGTAACACGGTGTACACCGCTTCAATCACAATGGACTACAACACCCAGGTTCAGCTTCGTGCGCTGAAAGGTTCACTGATGAACCTTGGTGAGTTCGATTTGGTGATTTCATTCGCTAATGACCTTGGTTCGGATGATTGGGTTGAAGAAACCATCACTTTGCAGGGTTGTTTGTTCAACGAAGATGGTATGGAGGTTTCTCAGGATGACACCAATATCACCAAGGAGTTCAATCTCAATCCATTCAAGATTGTACCGAGCACTTCTGCTGCTTAATTCTTCCTTGTAATCATACGATTAAGTTTCTCGATGGGGTGTTTTACAATGCCCCATCGTTTTTTTCTATGAATTTTCAAACAATTGGAAATACACCGGTCTATTCGTATATGAGTCCAACTTAATTTTTATGTAATATGGAAGAAAATGTAATTGTAGAAGAAAGCGTTGATACGCTGGAACCCGAACTCCTTGCCTCAATCGAGAAGAAAGCAAAAGAGCTGAAGGAGAAGAACCCTGATAAGAAAATCATTTTCCCGATTGTAGTTGACGGCAACGTCGAATTTGGGGAAAAAGAGCACTACGTTGGCTATTTCTGCCAGCCTTCTTTCAAGACCTTCAGCAAGTATCTTACCGCCGCCCAGAACAATCAGGCCGTAGCTATGCGTGTTCTCGCCAAGGATTGTTTCGTCGATGGAGACAGAGACCTTGTTGACGATGACTCTCTCTTCTTGTTCGGTCTAATGGGCCAGCTCTCTAAGATTATTGAGATGCGTCATGGCCGTCTGGTAAATTTATCGAAGCCTGGAAAGTAGATGAGAAAGACGGTCTCCGTCAAAAGATCATCTTAGCACGCCATTACTTCCCAGGCGTAAACATTGATGAGCTGACGGAGGAGCAATTTGCCATTATTGTCAATGATGCCGAATGGCTCCACCAACAGCAAGTCGTGACAAGACAGGCGAATGCACTTGGACTTTTGTCATAAAACTCGTTTGGCCCTGCTAACATTTTATGTTAGTGGGGCTTTTTATTAACCGCATTGTTTTTGATTTCTCTATTCTTCTTAAAAAGATATTCAGCATAATGGCAGAGAATTATACAGTCAATTATAACATTAACGTAGCATCTGAGAAGGCACTTTCTGCATTGAACGCCTTCCAGCAAGCCACGTCAAAGCTATCCACTGCTCAAAACCGCCTTACAGCTTTCCAAAAGAAAATTGACGCGGTAATCAACAAGTTTAGCGTCATGAGCAAGAAAGCCCCAACGTTGGATGTTAAAGTTGCCACTGTGAATAGAAAGTTAGATGGTGTGATACGCAAACTTGAACGTATTAACAAGTTAGCTAAGCAAAATCGCACCATTACGGTTAATACTTCATCTAAGAACACGGGAAGTCGTAAAACTTCCAGTTCTGGTAGTAGTCGTTCAACAAACGCTACACCTAATGCTACGCCCATACCAAAACGAGGTGCGGCAACTGGAGGATGGAGTGGTTATTTGAAAACTCCAAATGCAGTGGGTTATAAAACATTTGGTGCAACCCCCTTGCCTAATAATGGTGGTATGGCAATTGATATGTTAAAGGGTATGGGTATTGCGTATGGTATAGCTGGGTTGGGTTCAGCAATTTCTGATATTGTGAGTCAAGCTACGGCTTATGATAATACGATGAAGACCGTGGAAAACATCCTCAAATCGCATGACAGTAAGGGTGATTTCTCGAATCGTTTCCAGTCTATGAGTCGTACCGTGCGCAATGTAGGTATGGAAACTAAGTTTAAGGTGACTGAGGTAGCAGATGCAGCTAAGTTTCTGGCTATGGCAGGTCTTGATGTAGAAGCTATCCAGCAAGCCATTCGCCCTATTGCTGACATTGCCTTAGTTGGTGACACCGAACTTGGCGAAACTGCTGATTTGGTCACAAACATTATGACAGCTTATAAAATATCTCCTAAGAAGATGCGTAATGCTGCGGATGTGATGACTAACACATTCACCATGTCAAATACCACTTTGACGGAAATCGCTGAATCATATAAATATGCAGCTTCTCTTTTATCAGCTGGCGGCGTATCATTTGAAGAAGCGACTGCTGCTATTGGTGTGCTTGGTGATGCTGGTATTAAAGGCTCTCAGGCTGGTACAACCATGCGTACCATTATGGCTAATATAGTGAACCCAACAAAAAAGCAACAGGCCGCATGGGATGCGTTAGGAATTTCAACCAAAGATGAAAATGGCAATACCAGAGACTTGCTTGACATCTTCAAGGATTTGAATGCCAAAGGACTTAACGTATCTGATTTTTATAAAATCTTCCACAAAACCGCCGCTTCTGGAGCTGTCGCATTAGCCGACTATGTAGATAAGTGGGAGAAAGTTAATATAGAAAACTTTTTATCCGCAGGTTTGTCTGCTAATCTGGCCAACGAAAAGAAGAACACACTTCAGGGCTTATGGGCACAGTTAACTTCAGTTTTTACTGATCAAGGAGTTACAGCATTTGGCGGCATTCAAGGTACGTTACGTTCTTGGATGAATCAAGCTATTGGTTGGTTGAAGAACAATGGTGCTGAGGTATTTCGTGAGGTTGCCAACACAATGGTCGAGTTTGTCAAGACTGTTATAGACGCTACCAAATGGTTTGCCAAGCTGTTTGAAATGTTTTCCCCGATGATTAAGACGTGGGTAAAATTTCAGTTAGTAATTTGGCCTGTCGTGAAAGCTATTCAGGCTTTTAAGGGTGTTATTTTAAGTGTTCAATGGTTGGGTAATGCCGCAAACGGTTTGCGAGCATTGGCAATAAGTATGGAGTCTGTGGCTGTAGCAACAGAACACGCTAACGTCGCTAATGCACAAGGCGGTGCAGCAGGAGTTGCTGGAGCTGCTACTAATATGGGTGTTTGGGGGCGTGCTAAAACATGGGGCAAAAATTTATGGGGTGGTAAAAAAGCCTTAGCCTCAGCTGCATGGACTAAAATGGGTGGCATGGCGCGTATGGGCGTGGGAGCATTAGGTGCATACGCCGGTATGAGCCAAATAACTAAAGAGGATGCTAACGGTTGGGACTATGCAAGTGGAGGTTTATTTGCCGCCGCTGGTATGGCAGCAATGGTTGGAGGTCCTGTTGGTTGGATTGCTGGAGCTGGGTTAGCGGTTGCTGGATTGGCAGCTACACTTGGCAGCTTTTCAACTAATTTAGGCAAACTACATTCGTATTTGCAGTCTTTTGCAAACTCTAATCGTCTTCTTGATGGTGTATTGTTGAATAGCAATTCACGCACAGAACGTATGTTGGAATTTGTATGGCGCAAGAACTACGATATAAATGAGCTGATTGCACGTCGCATTGAATTATCTAAAGAACTGCATGGTATTGAATCTCCTGAATCCACCACGACCAAAGATGTTGGCACGGAAATTTACAAGGACATGTATGAGCGTTTTTATAGTGCTGATAGTATGTGGGGTTCAGCTTCTGCCGCACAAGAAGCCGCTAATTTATTCAATAAATACGGTGCCGACTATGGCATGGAAGTGTTCAAAGAAAATAACAATTGGACACTGCGTATTGGGAATCAAACTATTAGGTATGCAAACCCTGATGGTACCAGCGATACTAATGATGCGGTTATGTACGATGTGGCAGCAGCTATGGAGATGCTTCATGGCCAATATCGTCAGAAGATTATCGATGAGAATCAGAAGCGTCTGGCGCAAATGCTTTATGGCAAAAGCACCGAGGCGGATGTACGAGAATGGCAGAGCACGTTTAATCAATCATTTAATCCTGCCAACATACCAGGGCTGATTAAGCCAAATGAATGGAACGCAGATACTGATGTAGCGAAATATTGGAATGGTGATGAGGTGGCGCAATCTTATTTAGGTATGGCTTTGATGTGG
>JBJEAY010000561.1:0-1564 GCA_051869575.1 Prevotella sp.
CTTTTCACCTGCCAGTCGCCAATTGTATGACGGGTGGAGTCAAAGTTTATACCGACTTTCACTATGGGTAAGCCTGTGAGGGCGAATTTTGATGAGTAGTCCTTGAGGTCAATCTGATTTATTGCTGCTTGTGAGGACATATTGAGTTTCAGTTCAAAGAGATAGAGGACCTTTGCCGTGTGCATCACAATATCCACTCTGCCTGTCGGGGTATGAATCTCTACATCGACGTATCTTCCGAAAAGTGAGAATATTACGTAGAGAAGCTGCTGATAGTGCCCCTCGGAGTCGGCATTGTTGCAATAGGGCACAGTGAGCAGATATGACTGCAGGAGTCGGAGCATCTCATCGATATTGTCCTCATAGAGAGCCACGTACATATCACCAACCATTGAACTGCCCTCGTCGGCATATTCATCGACGTAGTAGGGCAGAAGGCTCTCCATAAGTCCGGCTCGAATCTCGTTGTTGGGAATGTCGAGCTTGTAGTTTTGCGACACTGGATTATATCCCTTTATCGTGATGTAGCCACTTTGATAGAGCAGTGGAAGTACGCTCTTCATCCTCTCTGTCGGGGCGTCGAATGCGGATGCTTGTGCGCTGCCGCCACCGATTTTCGAAGGCATGACATGGTATTTGCGAAGCATCTCAATGAGATAAGTCGGTGTACCGGTTGAAAACCAGAAGTTGTTCACTCGTTTCAAATTGAAGGCCTGCAGGAGGCTGAAGGGATTGAACAAGTCGGGAGATGGCCACGTGAAGTGATAGCCGTCATACTGTTGTGTAAGGATTTCGATTGCCCTCTCACGTGTCCATCCGTTATTGGCGGCCAGCCTGTCGATGTAGTCCATAGTATGAGTAAGCACTTCCTCCTTGGTGATGCCGCATATTGCGGCAAAATCCGAGTCCATGGAAATGTTTGTCAGGTTGTTCAGTTCGCTGAAGATGCTGACCTGCGAGAACTTGGTGATGCCGGTGAGGAACAGGAACTGCAAGTGGGGGTCGGCATCTTTCAACGGAGAGTAGAAGTTGCGCATGACGTTGCGAAGCTGGGGCAGGGTCTTGTCCTCGTGAACCACGTCAAGCATGGGCGCGTCGTATTCGTCGATAAGGATGACCACTTTCTTGCCTGTCTTTTCGTGGACGTTGCTAATAAGGTTCTTAAGTCTCAGATTTGGGTCGGTTTTGTCGGAGGTGAGACCAAAACGTTTCTCGTTATCTTCCAATATGGAAAGCAGATAACGCTCCAGTTGGTCTTTCTCCATGTGTTTGCCTGATGCCATACTGAATCTCAGCACAGGATATGCCGTCCAATCCTTCTCAACGCTGTCGATATACAGTCCTTTGAAAAGTTCCCTCTTCCCCTCGAAATAGGACTGCAAGGTAGATACAAGCAAAGACTTGCCGAACCGCCTCGGGCGGCTCAGGAATATACACTTGCTGGCATGTATCATATTCCACATTTGCTCAGTCTTGTCGATATACAGCATATCGAGTTCCCTCACTTCAGAGAAAGTCTGTATGCCCACGGGCAGACGTTTCAGTTGCATTTTGTCCATAACTT
>JBJEAY010000562.1:0-8605 GCA_051869575.1 Prevotella sp.
ACACCGCCAAGTTCACTATCTGGTTGACCACACCCACTGCAGCCACCGAGTTGTCGGAGTGTTGGCTGAGCATAATCGTGTCCACCACTCCCAACAGCATCACCAATGCCGTCTCAATGAATATGGGCAGCACCAACTTGCCGAGCCTGCCCTTCATACTGTCGTTCTTTATAAGCCAAATCATTATACTGAATGTTTTTCGCTTGCAAAGTTACGAAAAAAACAATAAATGTGGCATTAACACCCCAAAATATGTGTGTTCGCACACAACAAACTTGATATTAGTCAATAGAAACGCATTTTTTTCAACTTTTCGTCAAAAAACTATTGACTAATACAGAAAAAAGTCGTACCTTTGCAGCGTCAAAAGACAAAAAGAAAGAAATTGTTTTAGATTACGACATACATGTTATTTAGGTTTTTAGTTATTGGTAATAAAGATTGTTAGTTATTTCGATTTAGGTATTAGGTAATTGGTGAATTACTTCTAAGGTAAAGTTAAAAAGATTATTTCAGGTAACACGAAGATGTAAATATTGAAGGCAAGGCCGTGAGGCTTTGACCTTCGAAACATCTCAAAAAAGCAAATTGATGAAATTTGAGAGAGAGAAAGCATTAATTTACATGATACAAAGTTATTTGGTGTGCTCCGTCCGGAAGTGATTCCAGACGGAGTTTTTTTATCCCATAAGTCTTTCGCTGCCGAGGTGCATTATCCCCACATTACGCGCCATTACTGGGAGCATCGTATCAAGATTAGTCAAAGAATCCCAACGTCCGCACACCGTCAATGGCATTGTGGATATACTCGTGGCCAGTAATAGGCCATGTGAATCCAAGGCGGTAGAGCACTTTTGTGGTAAAGTCGGAATTCCATTCAATGGGTCGCAGAATGTGCTTGCTCGCCTTGGATTTATATGACACCAGTCCGCCAATCTTGTCGTCCGCACCATTTTCGAAAGCCTTCATAAGATGTTGCTGGAACACATTTTCTTCCACCATGTCAATCTTCATGCCCATGTCGTTCAACATCTGGACGATGTCGATGAGGTGGACACGATGGCAGTTGTAGATATGGAATACGGTGAACTCGGGATTGGTGTCGGACAGCATCACTATGGCCTTAGCCACTGCGTCGATGGGCGAGAACTCATATTCCTTGTCAGCCAAGGAGACAGGACAGCATCCGAGAGTGGTGTAGCCTCTCAACGTGCGCATAAAACCGTTGGTGTTGAAGTTTATCTGGAACTCTCCGTCGGCATTGCGGCTCATGAGATTGCCCACACGCACTATCTTTCCTTTAAGGCCTGACGGCACAAGATTGAGCAAAGCCTCCTCGCCGCGCGACTTGGTATCGACATAGACGTTATAGGTGGTGTCCTGACCGAAGAAGAGGTCGCTCTCGTAGAACTCGCGGTTGATGTCAATGGTATTATCCACATTCAATCCGCCTACACTTAGCGTGGAGACATGAGTGATACGGCGACCGGCGCGAAGACACATCTCGGCAAGATACCTCACGCCTTCCACATTCACACGCTCCAAGGAGTCGTCGTTGCTGAAATGCTTAACTATCGCGGCGGCATTGATAAGAGTGTCGAACGGCAGGTCGGCAAGACTGTCAACAAGTGTCTTGTTGTCGATTTCTCCGTCGATACAGAATATGCGCTTGCCAACAAGGTCGGCATACGACTTGTTGAAATAATAGAAGCATATACCTTCAAGGCGTTCTTCGGGAGAGTCGAAGCTTCCCTTGCGCACAAGGCAATACACAGTGGCATCAGTATTCTCGATGATGTAGTTGAGGACATGAATGCCAAGGAATCCTGTTGCTCCGGTAAGGAGGTAGGTGTTGGTGGGCGTTATGTCCAATAGACCGACATGCTCTGAATTGTTATATACGAGAGCCTTGCGCCATGGTTGGTCAACCGTAGTCTCTGATTCCTCTTTATCACTATCGGTAGCAACCTCAACATAAGAAGACGCGGAGTCATTGACTTCCTTTCCCTCCAAATAAGCGGCAAGTTCGGCTGGCATGGCATATTGGAATATCTCGGAATATACCACATGCAATCCCTTGAGCATACACTTCATCGCTACCTTGGTGGCGAGGATGGATGTGCCGCCAATGAGGAAGAAATTGTCGGTGATGCCCACGCGCTCCAATCCGAGCACCTCGGAATAGATGTCGCAGATAGTCTTCTGTAAATCGGTCTTTGGAGCTACAAATGAGCTGGTTGTCTCTTCTTGTTTCAATTCGGGAGTGGGCAATGCCTTCTTGTTCACCTTCTGATTTTGGTTGAGCGGAATCTTGTCTATTTGCATCGTCACTGCGGGCACCATATAAGGCGGTTTCCTCTCCAGGATGAAGGCGTTGAGACTCTGAACATCCACCTTTTCGTCGCTGACGATATAGGCGCAGATGAACTTTCCGCCACCAGGGGCATCAAAGGCCTGAACAGTGGCATCCTTTATCTGAGGATATTCGCGTATGACAGCCTCCACCTCGGTGAGTTCGATGCGGAAACCGCGAATTTTTACTTGGGCATCCTTGCGACCTACAAACTCGATGTTGCCATCGGGCAGCCAGCGCACTATGTCGCCTGTGTGATATATGCGCTCATATCCATCCTCGTTTGAGAAAGGATTTGGCTCATAGGCCTTGGCTGTCTGTTCGGGGCGATTGAGGTAGCCGCGGGAAATCTGCGGACCGGATATGCACAGTTCGCCTGCCGCACCAATCGGAAGCAAGTGCTTGTGCTTGTCGATGATATATGCCTTCATGTTATCAACAGGCCGACCGATGGGGACATTGGCATACAGACGGTCAACGGCAAACGATGTCGCCACGATAGTGCCTTCGGTAGGACCGTATGCATTATGGAGCGTAAAGTTCTTCGGAGGACTGCATGGCACGAGTTTCTCACCTCCCACATTGAGATGTAGCAGAGAGTGATTGTCAATCTCGGTGGCAAACTGGCGGCCTATCTGGGTTGTCATGAGACAATGGGTGATGCCGTTGTGCTCGAAGTAGTCGTTGAGTGCCACAAGGTTCATTCTCAGGTCTTCGCTGATGATGTGCACCGAGGCACCAATGGTAAGGGCTGGCCATGTGTCCATCATGTTGGCATCAAAACCATAACTGGCATAAGCTGAGGCACGGCTCTCGGAGGTGAGCTGATATTCGCGCTGATACCAATGGCAGAATGCCACGATGTTGCGATGCTCTATCTGGCAGCCTTTGGGCGTGCCGGTGGAGCCGGAGGTGTAGAGCAGGATGAAGAGGGAGGAGGGGAGAGGGGAGAGGGGGAGCCCCGAAGCGGAACTTCGGGGAACGGTGGCTGAGGGACAGGAGGCTGATGCGCTGGCCACGGTGGCTTGTATTTCATCTATGTATAGGATCTCGCCTTGATATTCGTTCACTTTGGGGCGGAGGGAGCGGTCGCAGATGAGAAGGCGGGCATCGGCATCCTGCATCATGAAGTTGAGACGCTCCTCGGGATAGGTGGGGTCGAGGGGCTGATAGGCAGCTCCAGCCTTGACGATGCCGAGTGAGGCTATCGCCATATATTCGCAACGGGGAATGAGCACGGAGACAACCTGTTCGCGACCAATGCCTCGCTCGTGTATCATCCATGCGATGTTGTCGGAGATAGCGTCCACCTCTTTATATGTATATACACGTTCGTTATATACCACGCACTCGTTGTCGGGATACATGGCGGCAGCCTTGCGGAAGAGCGTGGGGATGGTCTGTGTGTTGTCATATTCACACTCCGTGCGGTTGAACTCGTCGAGAACGGCTGCATGACGACTGTCGAGCATTGTCACGTCGTTGATGTTATTGCATACGGCAAACTGGCGTGCCGACTCACAGATACTGCTGAGGATATTGCCGATAGTGTCGGCAGAATATTTGCGTGGATTATATTCAGCCTTGTACTCTAAGCAACCGTCGTTGATGAATATCTGCAGCGTGATGTCAGCCTTGGCGGTATTCAGACTTACGGGTATGGCAGTGGCAGGATGGCAAGCCAACTCCTTTACGCCGAAACTGTCACCCTGATAGGCGAGCAGGGTGTCTGCCGTAACCCCATAGTCATGGTTGGCTTCGGCAAATGAGAAAAGGTCGTTTGCCATGAGGTCTTCTATCTGTGAGGCTTGACTGCGGATAATGTCGATGACGGCATCTCCATCGCTCATGCGGAAGCGGCAAGGCATGGTCTTCACCATCATATCCATGGTGCGCACCTTGCGCGAGTCGTTGCGTCCGTTGTATATTGTGGCGAAAACAGCCTCGTTGGCATTGTTGTATTTGGCAAGGACAAAGCCGAACACCGCATTGAAGAAGGCGTTCTCGGTAACTCCGTTTTTTCGGCAATAATCCTTGATGGCAGATGTGGATTGCCTATCGTCATGAAGAGTATTCCATGCTATCTTCTCTTCAGGAACAACAGCAAGATCATCTGTGGCAAAGCCGGAAATGTCCTCCACGTCGCCAAACAGCGAGTCATAGTAGGCCTTGGCTTTTGTGTATGCCTCGGTGGTGCGCTCATATTCCTCAAGCTGTGCACATTCGAAAGCGTCAATCTTCTCTTCCTCTAACGGTTCACCATTGTATATATGGTTGATGTCTTCAACAAGGATATTCATCGAAGTGCCATCTGAGATGATATGATGGAAGTCGAGATAGAGATAGGGATGACTGCCTGTTTCGATTATCTCGAAGCGGTAGAGATTGGAGTCTATCAGCTTGTATGGCTTTACAAGCTGAGAAGTGTCGGCGAGCAGTGTGGCCTCGTCGGTCTTGCTCCTTGATATCTCGATGTTGGCATCGGGCATAGGTTTCTGTCTTACCTCACCCTCGGCGTTTACTGTTAGGTGGCGTTTTATCTCCTTATGATTTTCTACGGCTTGGCGCAGAGCCTTTTCCAACTTGCAGATATCTACCTCAGGCGAGAGTTGCAGCAGATAGGGTATGTTGTATATCGTGGTGCCCTCATTGGCAGAACATTCCACGTATATGCCAGTCTGGCTCTGGGTAAGAGGATAGTCGGCGAGAGATGTAAACTCTACGCTTTCCGCTCCACTCTGAGCCTCCAACAACGAGGCGAGTTTCTCGATGGTGTTGCTTTCCTTCAACTGGCGGTTTTGTACAGCAATGCCAAGAACGTTGTTTATGCGCACGGCAAACTTGATGGCAGTGATAGAGGTAAGGCCATAATAGAAGAGATTGTTGGTGATACCGAAGTCCTTGTTGCCGATAATATCAGCGGCAATGTCATATAGACGTTGCTGCAAGTCGGTCTGCGGCATAACGTATGTCTCTGCCTGTCGCTCTGGCTTTGGCAATGCCCGCTTGTTCACCTTCTGATTTTGGTTAAGCGGAATTTTGTCTATCTGCATTGTCACTGCGGGCACCATATAAGGCGGTTTTCTCTCCTCGATGAAGCTATTGAGACTTTGCACGGCAACCTTCTCATCACTAACGATATATGCACATATGAACTTGCCGCCTCCATTCGGTTCGTCGAAAGCCAGCACTGTGGCATCCTTTATCAGAGGATATTCGCGTATGACAGCTTCCACCTCTGTGAGTTCGATGCGGAAACCTCGAATCTTCACCTGGGCATCCTTGCGTCCCACAAACTCGATGTTGCCGTCGGGAAGCCAGCGCACGATGTCGCCGGTGTGATAAATGCGCTCATATCCCTTATCGTTTGAGAATGGATTAGGTTCGTAGGCCTTGGCTGTCTGTTCGGGGCGATTGAGGTAGCCGCGTGAAATCTGCGGGCCGGATAGACACAATTCTCCCGGGGCACCAATCGGAAGCAGATGTTTCTGCTTGTCGATGACGTATGCCTTCATGTTGTCCACAGGGCGACCGATAGGCACATTGTCCTTGATGCTTGTCATAGGATAAGCTGTGGAGAATATCGTACATTCCGTAGGACCATATACATTATAGAAATGATAAGGCTTATCCACCTCACAAGGAACGAGTTTTTCGCCTCCAATACTGAGATGGAGCAGGGAATGATTGTCAACACTTGTGGCAAACATACGCCCCACTTGTGTTGTCATAAAACTATGTGTTATGCCTTCGCGCTCGAAATAATCATTGAGAGCAATGATGTTAAGACGCAAATCTTCGGGAATGATATGCACCGATGCACCGCAAGTGATGGCGGGATACATATCCATCATATTGGCATCGAATCCATAACTGGCGTAGGCAGCCACTTTGTGCTCGGGATGGAGGTTGTAGTAGCGCTGATACCAATGGCAGAATGTCACGATGTTGCTGTGCTCAAGCATGCAGCCTTTGGGAGTGCCGGTGGAGCCGGAGGTGTAGAGCAGGATGAAGAGGGAGGAAGGGAGAGGGGAGAGGGCGAGCCCCGAAGCAAAACTTCGGGGAACGGTGGCTGAGGGACAGGAGGCTGATGCGCTGGGCACGGTGGCTTGTATTTCATCTATGTATAGGATGTCGCCTTGGTATTCATTTACTTTGGGACGGAGGGAGCGGTCGCAGATGAGTAGGCAGGCATTGGCATCCTGCATCATGAAGTTGAGTCGCTCGTCGGGATATGTAGGGTCGAGGGGCTGATAGGCAGCTCCTGCCTTGAGGATGGCGAGTGAGGCTATCAGCATATATTCGCAGCGCGGGATGAGAACGGAGACAACCTGTTCGCGACCGATGCCTCGCTCGTGTATCATCCATGCAATGCTGTCGGTGATGGCGTCCACATCTTTATAAGTATATATACGTCCGTCATATACCACGCACTCGTTGTCGGGATACATGGCGGCAGCCTTGCGGAAGAGCGAGGGGATGGTCTGGGTGTTGTCATATTCACACTCCGTGCGATTGAACTCGTCAAGTCTTGCCATTTCAGAGTCAGACAACGGCATTTGCCATTCACTGCATGGAATGTCGGGATGAGCCACTGCGTCCATTATCATTGCCTTCATCTGGAATGCCATGTTCTCTATCTGTTCGCGGGTGAAAACGGCGGTTTGATATTCAAGAGTGATGATTTGCAGTCCATCACTGTCTGAGAGAGCATTGTTGACGCGAACGGTAAGAGTCAGATACGTTTCATGTTGTTTTATGGCACGCATCGTCTTCGACTCACCAGAGTTGGACACAACGTTGTATCTGATGAGAGAATCCGCGTCCCAGCCACGGCGAGAGAGTTCGTTGGCATATACATTAAACGGGCATCGTCCGTGTGACAACCCCTCCTTGAGAGTCGCTTTGGTCGAAACCAAGACTTCGGAGAGTGTATTGTCGGGGGAATAGGTGTAGGGAATGGCAAGCAGATTGACGAACATACCGTCGCTATTCTTCATGTTATTGTCGCGGGTGCTGAATGCAGAAGAGAGTATGGTTTGAGGATTGCCGTAGATTCGGGAGAGATAAACCGACAGCATTGCCGAGGTGAAGACGAATGGTGAAATGTGTTGTCCGGAAATACGGGCAATGGCATTGTTGATGGCGGCAGTTTCGTCGTCAGTGAATCTCATGTATATAGAGTCGGCCTTAATACTTTCTCCCCCTGCAATAGGGAGATCATTGACGATGGTATCGGAATAGAGTTCAAGTTTGTTTGCCCACCATTCCACGTCAGCCTTGCATTTTTCCGAATTGAGATATGCTTGTTCAGCCTCCACGTATGACTTGTATTCTACGGAATCATACGTTTTGTCAGCTTCTATTCTTTCTCCAAAATGGATGACTGTGGTACCGTCGGCAATGATGTGATGGAATACGGCCAACAGTTCGTTGTTTCCTCCGGGAAGAGCCAACAAGGTGAGCTTCACCAATGGAACATCGAAAATATTAGTGAAAACTTCATATAGCCGCTCATTGCGTATGTTCTCAATATCGGATTCTGAAGCCCCCGACATGTCAATTATGTCAACTATTGGAGCCTCTCCTGAATACTGCACCACTTCTCCATCCCCATTTTGGTGCAGACGAAGGCACATGGGAGAAGAGATGGCATTCGCGATTCTATTCACCAGTTCTTGCGTGACGGTATTATCAAACACATATCTAAAACTAATAATATAAGCCGACGCCCCGGGATTTTGTATCTCCGTAGGAATGAGTCGCAACTGTGCCTGTGACAAGGCAAAACACTCAGCTCTATTCATGTTATTCTCTTGTTTTTTGTTGGTGTGAATGTCAAAATCTTATTATAGTATCTCGAACATCTTGTCAAATCCAGTCATTTTGAAGATGCTGGCCACTGTCTTGTTCATTCCCTTGATAGTCACCGTCTGTCCGTTGGCAGCCGATCCTTTTTTTATCAACAGGAATTCACGCAGACCAGTGGATGAGATGTAGTTTAGATTTGTCACGTCGATAAGCACATGCTTGTTGAGCACATGCCTGTAAATATCCACTTGTTGATGCAATTCATTGGCAGCCATGGTGTTTAGCTCGCCATTCATTTCGATTGCGAGAAGTTCGGGAGTATTCTCTATTATTCTAAATTTAAACATATTATTGACTTTTTTGTTATTTATTTAAGTTTCGCTTTTCTCAACTTTAGGAGTTAAAAGGAGTTAGGAGAAGTTATCGCTCCCTGTGGTCGCT
>JBJEAY010000563.1:0-1543 GCA_051869575.1 Prevotella sp.
GGACACATACGGAATCACGGTATATCAGGAGCAGGTGATGCTTCTGTCGCGCCAGCTTGCCGACTTCACACGAGGAGAGAGCGACGCACTGCGAAAGGCGATGGGAAAGAAGAAGAAGGCCATCGTAGATGCCATGAAACCAAAGTTTATCGAGGGTGGAAAGAAAAACGGACATGACCCCGCTGTGCTCGAAAAGATATGGGGCGACTGGGAGAAATTCGCCTCCTATGCCTTCAACAAGAGTCATGCCACATGCTATTCGTGGGTGGCTTATCAGACGGCATACCTCAAGGCTCACTACCCTGCCGAATATATGGCTGCCGTGATGAGCCGCAACCTTGACAACATCACCGAAATAACCAAATTGATGGACGAATGTCGTGCCATGGGCATACCCACCCTCGGACCTGATGTCAACGAGAGTTGGCAGAAATTCTCTGCCAACCGCCACGGCGAGATACGCTTCGGAATATCAGCCATCAAGGGTGTTGGCGGTGCCGCAGCCGACGTGATCATAGCCGAAAGAGAGAAAAACGGCACATACAAGAACGTCTTCGACTTCATACAGCGTGTCAACCTATCGGCGTGCAACCGCAAGTGCGTGGAGTCGCTCGTGCTCAGCGGAGCATTCGACGGTTTCGGCAGCATGAAGCGCGAGGATTTCTTTGCCAAAAACACCAAGGGCGAGACATTCATTGACACCCTCGTGCGCTACGGACAGCTCTACCAGAACGAGATGGCGCAGGCACGCAACTCACTCTTCGGAGGCGATAATGCCGTAGAGATAGCCACACCGCCCATCATCAAGGGCGAGCAATGGAGCGACATCGAGCGACTCAACCGCGAGCGCGACCTCGTGGGTATATATCTCTCAGCCCATCCGCTGGACGAATACCGTATCGTTCTCGACAACCTGTGCAACACCAAATGTGCCGAACTCAACGACGTTGCCTCGCTCAACGACCGCGAGGATATCATCATCGGCGGAATAGTGACAGGAATACAGTCGAAATACACAAAAAGCGGAAAGCCATGCGGATTTGTCACTATCGAGGACTATGAGGGGTCGGGACAACTGGCATTCTTCGGCGAGGATTGGGGAAGATGGAACGGTATGCTCATCGAGGGCTCGTCGGTGTATATCACAGCCAAGTGTGTGCCAAGGTATCGAGACAGCAACCTGTTTGACCTCAAGGTGCAGAACATTGAATATCTGCAAACCGTCAAGGAGAGGGCTATCGACCGCTTCACCATCAACATCACTACTGATGATCTCGACTCGAGGGTGGTGGAAGAGCTCAACCAACTCATCTGCCTGCATCCTGGCAGAACAAAACTGTTCTTCCAGTTGCACGACCGAAAGGGAGGCAACCATGTGTTGCTGCGTAGCCGGACGCACGAGATTGACGTAAGACAGGATCTCATCAACTTTATAGAGAATTATGATTTCTTAGATTATAACATAAATTAACTCAGCTTTCTCAAGTCGGGGAAGTTAAAGAAGTTAAGGAAGTTAAAGGAGTTAAAGACGTATGTTTTTCCC
>JBJEAY010000564.1:0-8502 GCA_051869575.1 Prevotella sp.
AAAAAGAAAAATGCAAAAAACCGCAAAAAAAAAAAAAAAAACGTTAATCGGCGGATTTATTTAACAGAAATACGGAAAATTGTATGATTTAAGAATTAAGGAGCATTGTAGATAGGGCTCACGCCCTATCCTATGTTATGTCGCCCTTTCAGTGCTATAAGCAGGCGCTGGCCAATGCCGTTGTTGAGCATGCGACGATATAAACTGTAGCGCTTGGTGTAGGAACGGTCGGGCAAGGGGAAGAGACCAAGGGGCTCAAGGCGAGAAATGCGCTCGCGAAGATTCTTGAGCGAACGGGTTGTGTAGATGGTATTGAGAAGATAATCCATCGTGAGTTGGTCAACCCTGCGGCGAAGGGCTATGCGGTCGGCATGGGGCAGACGCTCGCTGAGACGGAAAAGGCGCATGATGACTTGTTCGGCATCGTCGAGCGTGCGCAGGTTGAACTTAATGTCATTCGACGGTGAGAGCTTTGTCCCTTGTTCGCTAATGCAATACGCCTTCACCCCAAGATGGAACAGGCGTTCGCAACGAAGGATGAGTTGGGGTGTGAACTCCTCATCCTCATTAATAATATAAGGTGTGAAGCGCAAGTCATGAAGTATCGCCCTGCTGAAGACATAACCCGACGCCCGGGCACGGAGATTGGTGTGACGCATATACTCAGCACCGCCCACAGGACCCAGAGGCCCGGATAAGTTGACGTCGTTGGCCTGAAGCGATTGACAGATGTCAAACAACACTGCGTCGGGCGACTTATATCTCACCACATCAAGACAACGCTCATAGGCTGGAGGCACAAGAGAGTCGGCGGCATCTACAAACTGGATGTAATTGCCAACTGACACTGAGATGCCAAGATTGCGAGCCGTGCTCTTGCCGCCATGGGGCTTGCGCACATAGATGATGTCGTCGCCATAATGCAGGAGTTCGTTCATCGGACTATAGTCGGAACCATCGTCAACAACTATCAACTCCCTCTCGGAACGGCTGAGGGACAGGGCAAGGACACTGTCGATACACCGGCAAAGCACATCTACATCCTCATTGTGATAAACGATGATAAAACTTACTATCGGAAGTGATTGAGTATCTTTTTTTTCCATATTCACATTATATTATATAATAAAAAACGAGAGAATGCGTTATTTATTGTATGGACAGCAATAATAATAACATATATACCCAAATTGTAAAATACACCGGAATATTTGGCAGTATCCAGGGAATAAGCGTGATGACTGGAGTCATACGCAACAAGATTACAGCCCTCTTGCTCGGCACTATGGGTATGGGGATGATGTCGCTGCTCAATTCTACGGTCATATTCTTATCACAAGCTACAAGTATGGGACTTGCGTATAGCGGTGTCAGGGAAATTGCCGCGTGCAAGGAAAGAGGCGACCAGGCAGGAATAGAGAGATGTGCCGCCATCATAAGGGCATGGTCGCTGTTGGCTGCATTGACAGGAATGGCAATATGCGCCCTGTCGAGCAAGTGGATTGACAAACTGACCTTCACGTGGGGAGACCACTCGATGCACTATCTGCTTCTCTCTCCATCATTGGCCCTGATGGCAATCACTGCCGGAGAGACAGCCATACTGAAGGGACTGCACAGACTGAAGGCATTGGCGTTGATACAGATGATAACTGCATTCGGAGCATTGGTGATCACGACTCCCCTACTCTATTTCTTCAACCAGGCTGCCATCGTGCCTATCATAATGCTCATAGCCATGGTCACAATGATCGCCACCATCTTCTACTCGTTTGCGACGGTTAAGCCACGGATTGGCAACTGGCGAAGGTGGTATGGCAGATGGAAAAGACTCATCGCCGAAGGGAGGCCAATGGTGAAAATCGGGTTGGCATTCGTAACGGCAATGGCTATAGGCAGTGCATCGGAACTGATAATCAGGGCATACCTGAATGTAAAGGCCGACCTCGACACTGTGGGACTATATAACGCGGGATACTTGTTGGCCATCACCTATGCAGGATTGTTCTTTACGTCGTTAGAATCCGACTACTATCCCAGACTGTCGGCAGTGAATAACGACATCACAAAAATCAACCAATTGGTGAACTACCAAACCGAGGTGTCGCTCACTCTGATAGCACCTATGATGTGTGTCTTCATACTGCTGCTGCCCGCTATCGTTCCAATGCTGTTCAGCGAAAAATTTAATGCAGCCATTCCTATGGCGCAAGCCACTGCCCTGACGATGATGTGCAAGTCGGCATGCCTGCCAGTGAGCTATGTCATGTTGGCGAAAGGCGACTCAAGGATATATATATGTCTCGAAAGCCTATCTTACCTGATGACTATAGCAGGTGTGATAGCAGGATATACATACGGCGGACTCACGGGAACGGGTGTCGGACTCACTGTGGCCTATGCCGCCGAACTGACTATCAACAGCATTTGCCTGCACTCCAGATACGGACTGAGACAGAGCGGAAAACTCATCACATACTTTGCATCGCACGTGGCAATGGTGGGCGCGGTGTATGCCTCTACCTACATCCCTGACGATGTCACAAGATGGTCAACAGGCATAGGCATAACCGCTATCTGCGCTGCATATTCCGCAAAATCCCTGAAATCTAATTTACGGCATTAACAGGATTGCCTTCGATGAAGGCCTTCACGTTGCCCACGGCAATAGCCATAAGCCGCTTGCGAGCCTCGAATGTAGCCCAAGCTATATGCGGGGTGATATAGGCATTGGGGGCAGAGAACAGCGGGTTGTCTTCAGCCGGAGGTTCCTGGCACATCACATCCGCACCATAGCCGCCAAGATGTCCGCTACGCAGAGCCTCAGCCACATCCGCCTCGTTGACCAAAGGGCCACGACCGGTGTTGATGAGCAATGCACCCTCTTTCATCTTGGCAAGGGATGAGGCATTGATCATCTCGCGAGTGGAACGGTTGAGCGGACAATGGAGAGTGAGAATGTCGCTCACAGAGAGCAGACCCTCGAATGTCGTCTTCTGTATGCCTTCGGGCAATAAGGACGACGCCTTGCTCGTGAAGGCATATACCTCCATACCGAAACAACGCGCGAGCTGGGCTACCTTCATGCCTATGTTGCCAAGACCGACAATACCCATCGTCTTACCGGCAAGTTCGATGAGCGGTGTGTCCCAATACACGAAGTCGGGATTATTGCTCCACCTGCCGTTACGGTTCTGTTGAGTGTAGTGCTCCACCCTGTTGGTCATCGTAAGGATGTGGGCAAATGTCATCTGCACCACACTGTCGGTGCTATATGCCGGAATGTTGGTGACAACGATGTCGAGATCGGATGCCGTGTCAACATCAACGACGTTATAGCCTGTGGCAAGGACGCCGATGTACTTAAGGCGTGGCAATGACACAAGGATTTGCTTGTTAATCACTACTTTGTTTGTCAGTATTATCTCCGCATTAAAACAGCGGTCGATAACGTCTTCCGGGGCGGTGCGTGGATATACCTCCACATCACCGAGAGCCTCAAGAGTTTCCCATGACAGATCGCCAGGGTTGACTCCATAGCCATCTAATACTACAATCTTCATACTTTACTTCTTTTATAATTATTATAATTAGGAATTAGGGATTAGGAATTAGGAATCCTTTAATTCTTTAATTTTTTAATTCTTTAATTCTCATAAAGATCTTCGCCTCGGCAGCGGAGTGCGGCTGCGGCTGCCACAACTGATGTCCCTTTAATGCATCCGGCATATACTGCTGGGCAACATAGTGGTCGGGATAGTCGTGGGGATAGAGATAGCCGTCGTGATAGCCAAGGTCGGCCATGAGCTTGGTGGGGGCATTGCGAAGATGGAGAGGCACGGGTTGATTGCCGGTGCGACGCACGAGGTCGAGTGCCTTGTCGATGGCGAGATAGGCACTGTTGCTCTTCTCGCTCGTAGCCAGATAAACCGTTGCCTCGGCAAGCGGAATCCTGCCCTCGGGCCACCCTATCTTGTTGACGGCATCGAATGCGGCATTGGCAAGCAGGAGGGCATTGGGATTGGCAAGTCCGATGTCCTCGGAGGCACTAATCACAAGGCGACGGGCTATGAACTTAGGGTCCTCGCCTCCCTCAATCATGCGTGCCAGCCAATAGAGGGCGGCATCGGGGTCGCTGCCCCTGATACTCTTGATAAATGCCGAGATGATGTCGTAGTGCATCTCGCCGTCCTTGTCGTAGGCAAGGGGATTCTGCTGCAGGCGATTGACCACCATTTCGTCTGTTATAACCACATCCCCCTGGGGCGCAGCCTCAACCACAAGTTCGAGGATGTTGAGCAACTTGCGCGCGTCGCCGCCGCTATAGCGTATCATGGCTGCGGTCTCCTTGAGTTCGATATGTCGCTCTCGCAACATCACATCGGTGTGGATGGCACGGTCGAGCAACTGCAGGAGGTCGTCCTTGTCGAGCGACTTGAGCACATATAGCTGGCATCGCGACAGCAACGGACGAATGACCTCGAAGGAGGGATTCTCGGTGGTGGCTCCGATGAGAGTGACAATGCCCCTCTCAACGGCTCCGAGAAGCGAGTCCTGCTGCGACTTGCTGAAACGATGTATCTCGTCGATGAAGAGAATGGGTGACGCCTCGTTGAAGAAACGCCCCTTCTGGGCCTTCTCAATCACGTCGCGCACATCCTTCACTCCGCTCGTCACTGCACTGAGAGTGAAGAACGGCGTCTCGAGCTTGTTGGCTATTATCTGCGCCAAGGTGGTCTTGCCGACACCCGGCGGACCCCATAATATAAAAGAGGTGATGCGCCCTGCCTCGATCATCTTGCGAAGCACCGCACCCTCACCTACAAGATGCTTCTGACCAATGTAGTCGTCAAGCGTCCGAGGTCTCAATCTTTCTGCCAATGGTTGTGCCATAAGGTCGTATTTTTACTTTTTTTCAGTGCAAAAGTAATAAATTTGAGGCTAACAACCAAAAAAAACGCATAAAATCTTGGTTAAATAAAATAAAGTACTTACATTTGCACCCACAATTAAAGAGAAACGAGAAAAAAACAGGAATAAATGAAACAAGAAGGCAACAAAAAAGCTTTAAGCTTGAAAACTCTCACAAAGAGTAATGTATGGGATATCCAGGAGAATGACATTTTCAGAATGTTGGACGGTATTGACAAGGATGTTGAAGCCAAGGAGAACATCAGGAAATACGTGGAAATAATAAAAACGGCATTCCTGCTTGAAGAACTGAAGGACGACGCTGCCTTGCTCAAGGGAAAATACGAGAAGATGGGATACAAAATCACCATCATCACGTTTGACGAAAAGAACAAAATCGTGTGGGCTATCAAGAAACGCCCTATCGCGAGAGTGTCGGACCTGAGCTACGAGAACATCACCCATATCTCTGCTGCCAAGTTGTGCGAGGTGCTCGGACGCAACTTCGGTGGCGGTTGGGACTCTCTGTCGCAGAGTGTGAGAGACATCATCGAGAGCGGATTTGACATCTCGACCACCACATTGCCCAGCAACCGCCTGCACAAGCCAGGTGGCATGTATGACAAGAAGGTGAACGACGGATTCGAGGTGCTCGAAGTGCCAAAAGGCACATGGACGGAGGCCATCTTCGTAAAGGTGAAACCGCAGCAGGAAAAACTGCGACTGAAAATACAAAGCCACGACGATGACGAAATACCAGAGGACACATACGACGACATCGATGATGACGACTTGGAGATGGATGAGCCTTCAGACTTCAACGACGATGATCTCGACGAGAACACCTATCGCACCACCTTCAATCTCAGAGAAGGACTGGACGAGGATGCCGAGGGATTGGAGATTGCCGACGAGGAATAAGTGCGTCAGTTGACTGTCATGTGAAAGCAACCTTGCTTCACCTCATATTTAATATAACAGCGTTTTTGCTGACGAAAGTCGCGGAGGACTTCGGAGAGCACCCACTTTAGCGTGTCGTTGCGCACGGCACGACGGGCGGGGCCTTCGGGGTCCTCCACTGTTATATAGCGGTTGTAGCAAAGGTCGAAGGTGGTGCCATAGAGGTGGCAACTGTTCTCGGTGGCATTCATGTTGCGATTGCGCAACTTCTGCACATCATCCTGGGTGCGAAGCACACTCGTGACAATAATCTTGTGAAGGGGGATGCCCTTGATGGTAAGCGAGTCGAAAAATGCCTTGCCAATGTCCTGAAGCAACACCGAAGCTCGCGGAACGAGATAGGGAATACTGTTGTTGAGCTTGTCGATATGAAAATACGGATTGGCCCCCACAAAGACAAGTTCCTTCTTGCGCTGCTCCGCCTCCTTCCTGTCCTTAACAAGCGAGACACCGTATTTCTTGGCTGCCACCATCTGCACACTGTTGCTGTCGGGGAAGGTGGTCTTGAATGCCGGCACACTGAATATCCTGTTCTTGACGAGGCTGCCGTCGGCATTATACCATTTGGCAGCTCCCCTACCATCGGACACATGAGGCAAGGCCGACGAATCTGCCTTGGCACACAACGTGGTGTCGGCAACGGACACATCACCTGACGACAGCGGTCGAGCCACACCTGGAAACACTACTCTCACAAGCGCAAGAAAAGCCACCGCGGCGGCAAATCCTTGCAGGTATCTCTTCTTGGTAATCTTCATTTTCTTCGTATTTTTGTGCAAAGGTACTTCTTTTTCTGGATAAAACAACAAAAATAAGCGGAAAAATTTTGTAGTGTGATTGATTTGATGTAATTTTGCAGCAAATTTCAGAATATAACAATATAAAAAGGTAGAAACATTGATTGAGAAACATATAGTACTCGAAGATATTGACCCCGTGATTCTCTATGGGGCAGGCAACACTCATCTGCAGATGATAAGGGCATTGTTCCCGAAACTCAGAATTGTGGCACGCGACAATGTCATACGAGTGTTGGGCGACGAAGAGCAGATGTGCGCCTTCGAGGAAAACATCGAAACCATAAGACGACATGTGCTCAAGTTCAACCGTATAGGTGAAGAGGACATACTCGAAATCGTCAAGGGCGGCAAAACAAGCAACGAGATGCCAGAGGGTGTGGTAGTATATACCATGGCAGGCAAACCCGTGAAGCCACGCAGCGAGAAGCAACAGCAACTGGTGGACGCCTTCAACCGTAGCGACATGGTGTTTGCCGTGGGCCCTGCAGGAACGGGTAAGACCTACCTGAGCATAGCCCTCGCAGTGAAAGCCCTGAAGGAAAAGACCATCAAGAAGATCATTCTCAGTCGCCCTGCCGTAGAAGCCGGAGAGAAATTGGGATTCTTGCCTGGCGACATGAAAGACAAGATCGACCCTTATCTCCAACCGCTATACGACGCTCTTGAGGATATGCTTCCGGCAGCAAAACTGCAGGACATGATGGATAAGCACGTGATACAGATAGCCCCATTGGCTTTTATGCGAGGACGCACACTCAGCGATGCCATCGTAATCCTCGACGAGGCACAGAACACCACTTGCGCACAGCTAAGGATGTTTCTGACACGAATGGGATGGAACTCGAAGATGATCATCACGGGCGACATGACACAGATTGACCTGCCCAACCACACCAAGAGCGGACTGAAGGAGGCGCTTGAGATACTGCGCGACATAGAGGGTATCAGTGTGGTGGAATTAGGACAGAAGGACATCGTGCGCCACAAGCTTGTGACACGAATAGTGAACGCATACGAAAAGAACGAAAAACAAAAAATACAAGACAATGAAAGCATTAACAAGAACTGACTTCAATTTTGAGGGACAGAAGAGCGTGTACCACGGAAAGGTGCGCGACGTGTATAACATCAACGACGACCTGATGGTTATGGTTGCTACCGACAGAATATCTGCATTCGACGTTATTCTGCCCAAGGGTATTCCGTTCAAGGGACAGGTGCTCAACCAGATTGCGGCAAAGTTTCTTGACGCCACAAGCGACATCTGCCCCAACTGGAAGCTTGCCACTCCCGACCCAATGGTGACAGTGGGACTCAAGTGCGAGGGATTCCGCGTGGAGATGATTATCCGCTCTATCCTCACCGGATCGGCTTGGCGCGAATACAAGAACGGATGCAGGGAGATATGCGGAGTGCGCCTGCCCGACGGCATGAAGGAGAACGAGAGATTCCCCGAGCCTATCATCACTCCCACCACCAAGGCTGACGAGGGTCACGACATGAATATCTCAAAGGAGGAAATCATCGCCCAGGGCATCGTTGGCAACGAGGACTATGAGCAGATGGAGGATTACACCCGCAAACTGTTTGCACGCGGTCAGGAGATAGCTGCCAAGAGAGGACTTATCCTCGTTGACACCAAGTATGAGTTTGGCAAGCGCGACGGTAAGGTGTATCTCATCGACGAGATTCACACTCCCGACTCAAGCCGCTACTTCTATGCCGACGGATATGAGGAGAAACGGGCAAAGTGTGAGCCGCAGAAGCAGCTCTCAAAGTAGGTTTTGCGCCAGTGGCTCATTGAGCACAATTTCATGAACAAGCCATGACA
>JBJEAY010000565.1:0-1541 GCA_051869575.1 Prevotella sp.
ACACTATTGTCGCTATGGCAAATGCCGATGGCGGCATGATAGCCGTAGGTATATCCGACAAGACTCGTCGTATTGAGGGTGTTGACCAAGACAAGGCTCACTTAAACGAGATACTGCGCACTCCGTTTGATTTCTGTGTGCCCACCATCTCTGTGGCAACAGAATTCATGCCTTGCCAAGACAGCGAGGGCAATGACAACCACATACTTATAATCCATGTTCCGGCCAGTCCTCGCCTCCATGCCAACCAAGCTGATGAGGTTTTTTGGCGAGTAGGTGACAAGTCGCGCAAGCTACCCTTTGAAGAGCGTTTGCAACTGATGTATGACAAGGGTGAACGCTATTATGAGGACAGCCCAGCCTACGATGCCAACATAGAGGATATTGACATGGATGCCGTAAAAGCATACATGAAGCGCATTGGTTATGGCAAGTCTCCGATGGAATACCTGCAAGAGAACAAAGGATTCCTGACTTACAAGGGCGATGTGCCACAAGTCAGCACTGCATGCATTTTGCTCTTTGGCAAGCGTCCTCAGAACTTCTTTCCCCGTGCTCGTGTCCGTTTCATCAAATACAATGGCACAGAGGAGAAAGTCGGCAGAGAGATGAACGTCATCAAGGATGTCACCTTTGAGGGGCGCATTCTCGACCAGATACAGAAGACCGTTGAATACCTCGAAACCCAAGTGAAAGAACATTCCTATTTGGGCGAGGACGGACTCTTCAAGACCGACCGGGAATATCCCAAGTTCGTGATACAAGAGATGACGGTAAACTCAGTTTGTCACCGCGATTATAGCATCAAGGGGACGGAGATACAGATAAAGATGTTCGACAACCGTCTTGTGTTCGAAACCCCTGGCAAGTTGCCAGGTATCGTCCGTACCGACAACATCCGCCACACCCACTTCTCTCGAAACCCCAAGATAGCCGAGTACTTGAAAGCCTACGATTATGTAAAGGAGTTCGGCGAAGGAGTTGACCGTATGTGCCGTGAACTTTCCGCCATTGGCACGAAAGAACCTCAATATCAACTGGTCGCCTTCATCATGAAAGCATCTGTATGGGGGAATGTATTGGAGGAAGGGCAAGAAAACACATCCGACCAGAAGCGACCAGAAAACGATCAGAAAGAGAATATAACTACCCAGAAACTACCCAGAAACTACCCAGAAACTACCCAAAAACAAGATATTGAGATTACACCTGTACAGAAAGGAATTATCGACTTCCTGCTTCACTATCCATATGCAGGACGTAAAGAAATCTCATCTCACTTGGGCTCATTGTCAGAAGATGGGGTAAAGTACAATCTAAAAGCACTCCAACAGAAAGGCATCATAACACGCATTGGCCCTGCCAAGGGAGGATATTGGAAAGTGCTTTTCGATGAGACAAGTGATTAAACCTTGTTAAAACATAATGTATAAATATAAAAATAGTTAAATATACCTTTAGGTATCAAAACTCATTCGTATAATACAAACATACAATAACAGTTAATAATAAATATTATAAAAGATGAAAACGAGACAAAT
>JBJEAY010000566.1:0-1538 GCA_051869575.1 Prevotella sp.
ATATTCTCACTTTTGGGGTGCAAAGGTACGAAGAATAATTAAGAATTAAGAATTAAGAATTAAGAAAATTACTATCCGCCCCAATATTTAACTTTTTTTAGTTAACAACAGGGCTTTTATTCTTTATTTTTCATTCTTCATTAAATATACCACCGTCGGTAGATGATCACTATATCCCTTGAGCCATTTAGGACCAATTATGGTGCGAAGCGGTGTTCCTTTAAACGGGCCATCGGGTTCGAGCATATAGTCGCGACAGAACACGTTGTGTCCATAGAATGTGAGCGACTTATATTTGGGCCTTTTTGAATTATCTACTATAGATTTCGACAGAATAATCTGGTCAAAAAGATTCCAACGTCCCATATACTCCAATGTACCATGTCCCTCCACAAGTGTATTCCAGAAGGGATTATATAGGTCCTCTCTGTTTTTTACCTCCCACGGATAGCGTTTGGCACCGAGATCAATAGCCATTGACTCGTCCATCGGGTCGTCGTTCATATCACCCATGACGATAAGTTTAAGTTTGGGATCATCCTTTAACAGTGAATCCACAACCACGCGTAACTGTTTTGCTCCGAGTTTTCGATAAAACTCCTCGCTATATCTGCTTGGCAGATGATTCACAACCACCGTCAAGTGTTCACCAGCCAAAGTGCCACTAACGATAAAGAAACCGCGAGTAAAATAATTACTGTCCTTCTCAAGCTCTTGCACATAAGGCACGAGTTTGGTATCTCTCACATTAAACACAGAGGAATCATATAGCAAGGCACAGTCGATTCCTCTGACATCTGGTCCTTCGATATGTTCATATCTCATGTTTTTATTCTTCAACGGCGGTTGGGCGCACAAATCATCGAGAACCCTTGAATTCTCCACTTCTGCCACCCCAATGATGGCGCAACCATTGGCAATGCTGTCGGTGCCAAGTTGTCCGAGCACTTTCGCCAGGTTATGCAACTTCAATTGATACCTTTCCGTGTCCCACTTATAGCTTCCTTTTGGCAAAAATGCAGAGTCCATCTTTCCCTCATCATGTATAGTATCGAAGAGATTTTCCAGATTATAAAAGCCTATGGCATATTTCTCCATTTTGCCAGTTGCCAAAGCCTGTCCTGCCAATATCAACAATACAACAAACAATATAACTTTCTTTTTCATTTGTATTACGTATGTTTACACCTTATTATATATATAGTATTCAACTTATTGATACAATTCCCTCAATATACTTCTTTAAGATATGTATTCCCGACCGATTCTCTCCCCCAAGCGGGATAATCAAGTCGGCAAACTTCTTCGTCGGTTCGATAAACTGCTCATGCATCGGTTTGAGAACCTTCTGATAGCGGTCTATCACCATCTCCACTGTTCTTCCTCTCTCAACACAGTCACGTTGGATATTTCTTATGAGACGCTCATCGCTATCAGTATCCACAAATATCTTGAGATCCATCATATCCCTCAGTTGCTTGTTGAGCAAAGCCATTATACCTTCAATAATAATCACTGGTCTTGGTTCCACGTGCACT
>JBJEAY010000567.1:0-8456 GCA_051869575.1 Prevotella sp.
TAATTTCTCATTCCTAATTCCTAATTTCTCATTCCTAATTCCTAAAACGGTTTCCTCCACGTGCAGCCTTCCTTCCATCTGCTGCAGCCGTATGCGGTCTTTCCTTTTATTATATATCCCTCACCACACAACGGGCATTTTTGCCCGACAAGGTCATCCTCTGCCTGCGCCCCAGCCACCGTTCCCGGCGATTTTGTCGCCGGGCTTCCCGATTTCGCCGCCGGGCTTCCCGATTTTGTCGCCGGGCCTTCTGCCTTGGGGGCGGCTTGGGCCTTGGGTGCCATTTTCTTTTTCAAGTCTTGCTCCGTCAGCACCGTCACCCGTCGGTTGGTGGTGTCGGAGAGCACATCGCGCACTATCTCCGCTATTTGCGCCTTCAGTTCCTCGATAAACTGTCCTGCGTCATATTTCTTATGCTCGATGTCGCGCAGTTTCTTCTCCCATATACCCGTCAGTTCGCAGCTCTTCAGCAGTTCCTCACGTATGAGGTCTATCAGTTCCACCCCCGTGGGAGTGGCAATGAGGTTTTTCCTTTCTCTCTTGATGTAATGTCTTTTGAAGAGAGTCTCAATGATACTTGCCCTCGACGACGGGCGTCCGATGCCGTTCTCCTTAAGGGCTGCGCGCAGTTCCTCGTTGTCCACGAATTTGCCTGCCGTCTCCATTGCCCTCAACAGTGTGGCCTCGGTGTAGAACTTTGGTGGGGTGGTCCATTTCTCGGCGAGCGAGGGTATATGCTCTCCGCTCTCCCCCTTGACGAATACGGGCAGTGTGCGCTCCTCAGCATTGTCATTGGCGGAGGTGTCCTCCTCCTGCTTTTCCTTTCCATACACCGTGCGCCATCCCTCGTCGAGGATAGTTTTTCCCGTCACCTTGAATTCCACCTTCTCCACCTTTCCTAATACGGTGGTAGTGGCGAATTTGCAGTCGGGATAGAAGGCGGCGATAAAACGTCGTGCTATGAGGTCATACACATGCCTTTCGATGTCGGTGAGATTGGTTGCCGGCACACCTGTAGGGATGATGGCATGGTGGTCGGTCACCTTCGACGAGTCGAACACTCTCTTCGTCTTCTTCAGCGGTTTGCCCTGCAGCGGAGCCACAAGCGCCTCATATCCCCTCAACCCATTGAGCGTGGTGGCACATTTGGGATATATGTCATCGCTCAGGAATTGCGTATCCACACGGGGATAGGTGGTGAGTTTCTTCTCGTATAATCCCTGTATGACATTTAGGGTCATCTCGGCGCTCATCGAGAATTTCTTGTTGCAATCCACCTGCAGCGAGGTTAGGTCGTAGAGATGGGGCGGTTGCTCAGTACCGTTTTTTTTCTGCACGTCAGTGATGGTGAACGGTTTTCCTGTTATCTCGTCGAGATACTGTTGTCCCTCCTCCTTGGTGGCGAATTTTCCCTTGGTGGCAGTGAACACCGTGTCGCGATATGTGGTGGATAGAACGTAGTAGGCCTCCGGCTTGAAGTTCTCTATCTCCTTCTGCCTGTTGACGATGAGAGCGAGGGTGGGGGTCTGCACTCGTCCGATGCTCAGCACCTGACGGTTTTGACCGTATTTCAGAGTATAAAGGCGAGTGGCGTTCATACCTAAGATCCAGTCGCCTATGGCACGGCTCAATCCCGCGAGATACAGCGGTTGGTAGTCAGCCTGGTCCTTCAGGTTTTGGAATCCCTCGGCAATAGCCTCGTCGGTCATCGACGATATCCACAGTCGCTTCACGGGGCATTTGGCCTGCGCCTTCTGCATCACCCATCTCTGTATGAGTTCACCCTCCTGTCCGGCGTCACCACAGTTGACGATACTGTCGGCATTCTGCATCAGTTTCTCGATTACGGCAAACTGTTTCTTTATACCGTCGTTATCAATCAGTTTGATACCGAATCTCTGTGGTATCATAGGCAATGCCCCCAACGACCACATCTTCCATTGCGAAGTGTAGTCGTGCGGTTCCTTCAGTGTGCAGAGGTGTCCGAATGTCCATGTCACCTGGTATCCGTTGCCCTCAATATATCCATCCTTAGAGGCTGTTGCCCCCAAGATTCTTGCTATTTCCCTTGCTACGCTTGGTTTCTCGGCTATGCAGACAATCATTTATTTTCTTGTTCTTTATATTAATCCGTGTGCAAAATTAAACATTTTCGGCGAAACTACCAAGCATTCTCCGATTTTTCTTGGTCATATCAGAAATTGTTTGTATTTCTCCATGAGCCATGCCTTCTGCTCGGCAATAGTCATGTTGCTGTTGTCGAGCTCAATGGCATCGGCAGCCTTGCGCAGTGGCGACACCTCGCGGTGGGAGTCGATATAGTCGCGCTCCTCCACATTCTTGAGGATATCATCGAAGTCGGCTGGCATACCCTTAGCCTGCAGTTCGTCGTAGCGTCGCTGGGCGCGCACCATGGGCGATGCCGTGACAAATATTTTCAGTTCGGCATCGGGGAACACCGTCGTGCCAATGTCGCGACCGTCCATCACGATGCCCTTGTCCTTACCCATAGACTGCTGCTGCTCTACCATCGCCTTGCGCACGAAGGGCAGTGCAGCCACCTTGCTCACCCTCGACGATACATCCATCGAGCGTATCTCTGTCTCCACCACCTCGCCGTTGAGACATGCGTCGGGGCGACCAGTAGAGGCATTCAGTGCAAAACTGACCTTGACACGTCCCTCATCCATGGCTTTCTCAAGACCGGCGACATTCACCTCGCCATCGCTATTGAATAGTCCCGACCGAAGGGCGAAAAGAGTGACACAACGATACATCGCACCTGTGTCAACATATATATATCCCAACTCGCGAGCCAAGTCCTTGGCCATTGTACTCTTGCCGCACGACGAGAATCCGTCGATAGCTATTGTAATCTTATTTTCCATAATTTCTTATATTGTATATGTAACGTTAATAATCAATGATGATGCAGAGACGTGATATTTTCCGTATGCCACCTGCAACTTAAACCTATCTAACTGCAAACCCCCTCCCAACGAGAAACCGGCTCCATGGCTCGACTCCGACTCTCCATCCGAGATCTTCATCTCGTCGGAACGCCGCGGATTAATGCCTCCACCAAGCCATATATTGTCGGAAAGGAATGCCTCGGCTCCGAAAATGAAATGGTTGATGAACTTGTCGTCCCAATCATGCAACCTCGTCATAGTGACTGAAAAGCGCAACGGAGATTCACCCAGTCGCTTCGACACACCCAACTGGAGGTCGAAGGGCAGTTTTTCGAAATCATCCTCGTATGCCTTCAACTGTCCGCCAAGATTCCTTGCTACCGCCGACACCGAAAGTCCCAAGTCGGGATTGAGATAATTGACGCCAAGATCGACAGCCACACCAATAGAATTATATCCAGCAAGGGAGGACGACACAAACTTGGCAGTAACGCCACCGGCAATCTTGTCGCTCAGAGTGTAGGTGAAGGTGCCGCCCACGGCAATGTCCTTTGCCGACACGTCGCCCAACACCTCGTTATCGACAGTGGTGTGCTTCATTGTACCGTAATCCACATATTGAGCCTCGAGCGCCCAGGTGGCGCGCTCGCGGAAGGCCTTGACAAACGACGCGCTTGCCACCTTCACTCCCTCCATATATGTCATATAGTTGAGGTTGAGCGAGCGGTCGGCGACATTGCTTGCCAACGCAGGATTATGGAACACCAGCGTAGGGTCGTCGTCGTCGATGGAAATATTTTCACCTCCAAGGGCTGCCGCATGAGCACTCACCGGCAAACGGAGGAAATTATATACTGTTTTGCTCTCTTGTGCCTTAATTTCGTAAGAAAATAGGACAAAAAAGGCCATAATTATATTTTTTTTCATCTATTTTTGAGAATTTGTCTGCAAAGATACGATTTTTTAAAATATCTGAGCTATTTTTGTAGCGTGAAATCGCACCTTTCTTGAAAAAGAACGTAAAAAATGCGGTTTTATTGTAGAAAAAATGGAAATAAAGAAGAATAAAAGTGCCGATCTTGAAGAAGGAAGGGTGACGCGACTGCTCATCGCGCTCGTGTTTATCCTTTCGTCGATATTGGTGGCGCTCGAATATAACACCGGAGGCGGCGATGATGCCAACCTCGACGAAGAAATGCTCGACGACGTGGAGCGAGATATTGAGATGATGCCAGTGACCCAACAGGAGAACCGCATCGCTCTTGCGCCCAAAAAGAAGCAGGAAGCCACGCCGCAGAAGATACGCGTGGTGGACGAGGAGGTGGCACCCGCTACTGAGGAACTCAACAAAGCCGACGGTGACACCAAGGGCGAGGATTCGACCACTGAAGCCAACAACGACACAGAGGCGGAATATGCACCGGCACAAACCGACCTCGGCGACAATCCGCTAAACTTCCACACGGTGGAGGATTTGCCGAAATTCCCTGGTGGTGCTGTCGAACTGATGAAGTGGCTCACCAAGAACCTGCGCTATCCCTCGGATGCTCAGCGCAACAAGAAGGAGGGCAAGGTGGTGGTGCAGTTCATAGTGAACAAGGACGGCACAATGTCTGACCTCAAGGTGGTGAAGAGCGCGCAATATGCCTCGCTCGACCGTGAGGCTCTGAGAGTGATGAGAAAAATGCCGAAATGGACACCGGGGGTGCAGAACGACAAACCCTGCCGAACGATGGTGTGCATACCGGTGGTGTTCAAGTTGTAGCGAGCTACGACTTGATATTGAAAAATTAAAGAATTTAAAAATTAAAGAATTAAAGTATTAAAATATTAGATATGAAAACATCAGATGAACTGTACGAGAAGGTGAATGCCTTTATCGACAAACTGCCCTACAATCGCGAACCTAAATCGCTGTATGAACCAATTCAGTATGTGTTGTCGCTTGGCGGTAAGCGCATACGCCCAGTACTAATGCTGCTTGGCTACAACCTATGGAAAGATGATCCAGAGAGGATTCTAATGCCTGCCGTTGCAGTGGAGACGTATCACAACTACACTCTACTACACGACGACCTCATGGACAATGCCGACAAGCGTCGCGGACACGACACCGTGCATAAGAAGTGGGATGCCAACACTGCCATCCTCTCTGGCGACTCGATGCTCGTAGTGGCATATCAGCGATTGGCTACGGTGGATCAGGCAAAGCTCAAACCCGTGCTCGAACTATTCACCGAGACTGCACTCGAAATAGGTGAGGGACAACAGTTTGACATGGACTTCGAAAACCGCAACGACGTGACCGAGGATGAATACATCGAGATGATTCGCCTCAAGACGAGCGTACTGCTGGCATGCGCCCTCAAGATAGGAGCAATCCTCGCTGGTGCACCCGTGTCGGATGCCGAGGCTCTGTATAAGTTTGGCGAGCAGATCGGCCTTGCCTTCCAGCTGCAGGACGACTTGCTCGACGTCTATGGCGACCCCGAGGTGTTTGGCAAGGAGATAGGTGGCGACATCATGTGCAACAAGAAGACATACATGCTCATCAATGCATTCAACAGAGCCAATGCCGAGCAGAAGAAGGAACTGCAGAAATGGTGCAGCGGTGAGAAGTTTGACCGCAAGGAGAAGGTGGCTGCCGTCACTCGTCTGTACGACGAAATCGGTATTCGCCAACTATGCGAGGCAAAGATTGAGCACTACTTTGCCGAGGGCAAGAAATGGCTCGACCAAGTGGCTGTGCCCGAGGAGCGCAAGGTTGAGCTACGTGCCTACACTAATCAAATGATGAAGAGGGAAAATTGAAGCTTGAAAATTGAAGGTTGATGGAATTTATTGACACACACGCACATATTGACGGTGAGGAATTCGACCTCGATCGCGATGAGATGGTTGCCCGTGCCCGCGATGCTGGAGCTAAAGCAATACTTGTGCCTGCCATAAACATGGAAGGCTTGGAGAAAATGCGCTCCGTGGTGAAGAGCTATCCCGGCTTTGCATACGCCATGATAGGACTCCATCCCGAGGATGTGCGCTCCAACTGGCGCGAGGTGATTGCCGAGATGCGTCGGATTCAGGAGTCGTCGCCATCTGAGTTTATTGCTATCGGCGAGGTGGGTCTTGACTTCTATTGGAGTCGCGAATACGAGCACGAGCAGTTGGAGTGCTTCGAGGAACAGGTAAGATGGGCCATCGAAGTCCGCCTCCCGCTCGTCATCCATTGCCGCAAGGCTCAAAACGAGTTGGTGGCAATACTCAAGAAATACCGTTCCCAACTCAGCGGAGGTATCTTCCATTGCTTTGCCGGCAATGAGAAGGAAGCTGCCGAACTGCTCTCCTTCGACGGATTCCTCATCGGTGTGGGCGGTGTGCTCACATTTAAGAAATCCCATCTGCCCGAGGTGCTGCCCTCAATACCCCTCGACCGACTCGTGTGCGAGACCGACGCGCCATATATGGCCCCCGTGCCTATGCGCGGCAAGCGCAATGAGAGTGCGTTCATCCCATATATCATAGAGCGTATGGCTGATGCATACCGCATTACCGTCGATGAGGTGGCACGACGCACCACTGACAATGCATGCCGACTGTTTAAGTCGATAGCAATGACATTGATGCTTCTGCTCACCACACTGACAGTCGGTGCCGCCGACAACAACGACGAAGGCCGACTACCCTGCCGCGGGTGCTTCCTGCGACCGAAGGCATCAACTGTCACACGCGTGGGTACAATCTCTACACCCACCATCTCCCAACCAGGGAAGAAAAAGCAGCTTGTGATTCTCATGCAGTATCCTGACAAACCATTCCTCAATCCCGACCCGCAGACCTATTGGCACAACGCGCTCAACACGGGCAACATCGACCACGAGTCTGCCATCGGTTCGTTACACCAGTATTTCCTCGACCAAAGCAACGGTATCTTTGACGTGGAGTTCGATGTGCGCGGTCCGCTCACCGCCATGAGAGAAAGGGAGTATTATGGTAAGGACGTGACAATAAATGGAATTGATGAAGACCAGCATGCTGACTCGCTCGTCATCGAGGGTTGCTTGGCTCTTGAGGGAGAGGTGAACTTCAGCGACTACGACTGGGATGGCGACGGCGAGGTGGAACAGGTGATTGTGATATACGCTGGCAACGGGCAAAACGACTCCAAGGCCACCGACCGCAGCGAGACTATATGGCCCCACATGTGGATGATATCCCAATACCCACCAAGGAAACCCCACGTGCAGGATGGCATAACCATCGATGCCTACTGTATTGTCAACGATGAGTTTAGGGGCACTACCGACGGTTTCGGCACCGTTGCCCATGAATACGGGCACTGCCTCGGTCTTCCCGACCTATACGACACGAGTGGCACTAATCACGGCAAAGACAACTTAGGCACTTACGACGTGATGCACTCTGGAAACTACAACGGCAACTCATGGTGTCCCGCCAACTACTCAGCATACGAGAAGGAGTTCATGGGATGGACAACCAACGACGAGCTTACAGAGCCAGTGTCAATAAGCGGACTAAACTCGCTCGCCAACGGCGGCAAGGCATATAAGATACGCAACGACGCCAAAAGCGAAACAGCCGACGAATACTATCTCGTAGAGAACAGGCGCAAGGAGGGTTGGGACACATATATCCCAGGCGAGGGACTACTCATAACGCATTATGACTACAATAGTAATGCATGGATAAATAACACGGTGAACAATGTGTCAACCCATCAACGTGCCGTCATCATACCTGCCAGCAACAACAGCACTGTATCAAAGTATCCCTATCCCTACACCGCCAAAAATCTCGAAGGCATGGAGGAAATTCTCAACGACTGCCTCACAGATGAGAGTCAGCCAGCAGCTTCGGTGTTCAATCAGAATGTCAACGACGCATATTTCATGGGCAAGCCGCTCACAAACATCCGCCGCGATGCCGAAGGACTCATCTCATTCGACTTTATGGGCGGCACCACCGGCATTAGTGAAATCATGAGCTATGGCTCGCCCGATGACCTCGAATACTTCGACCTTCAGGGACGCAAGGTCAATTCGCCATCGCGCGGTATATATATAATAAGGAATAAGAAAACAAGTAAAACATATAAATCATCTTTTAATTAAAAAACAACTATGGCAAACATTCCCGAATTCAAGTATGCCCCAATGTTCCAGTTGGGCAAGGACACCACTGAGTATCGCCTTATCTCGAAGGAAGGCGTAAGCACAGGTGAGTTTGAAGGAAAGACAATCCTCAAGGTTTCGAAGGAAGCCCTGACGCTGCTTGCCCAGCAGGCATTCCACGACGTGGAGTTCATGCTGCGCCGCGAGCACAACGAGCAGGTGGCAAAAATCCTGACCGACCCCGAGGCTTCGGAGAACGACAAGTATGTGGCACTGCAGTTCCTGCGCAATGCCGAAACCGCCTGCAAGGGCATCTTGCCCTTCTGTCAGGACACCGGCACCGCCATCATCCACGGCGAGAAAGGACAGCGTGTGTGGACGGATTTTGAGGACGAAGAGGCTCTCTCGCTCGGTG
>JBJEAY010000568.1:0-1534 GCA_051869575.1 Prevotella sp.
AACAACCAGTGGGAACCTTCAACGGTGCACCAGGACGCATCGTTGGTTTATAGAGCGCGTTTTGGAGCTAAGGGACATTCCAATCAAGACATCAACCTTGTGCAGACAAAGGATATTCCCGACCATGACCTCTTGGTTGGAGGATTCCCATGTCAAGACTACTCTGTGGCTTCGACATTGAGTCGCTCTGGCGGCATTGAGGGAAAGAAAGGTGTACTGTGGTGGCAGATATACCGTATTCTTGAAGAAAAGGGAGAGAATAGACCTAACTACATATTCTTTGAGAATGTTGACCGTCTGCTTGGCTCACCTGCAAAGCAGCGAGGAAGGGAGTTTGCCATTATCCTTGCCTCATTGTCTGATTTGGGATATACGGTTGAGTGGCGCGTAATCAATGCCGCAGAATATGGTATGCCACAGCGACGCAGAAGAACGTATATCGTTGGCTATCGTGAAGGCTCGGTGGTGGATGGGAAGATTGCGGAAATGGACAAATGGGTGTTATATGACGGAGTGATGGCCAAGGCATTCCCGTTTGAGGGCAAAGAGGGTACGGCTTCCGTATTCTATATAGATGGCACAATCCGAGAGGTATCCGATGGCTTTAACAAAGGTCATAAAGACAGTCCTTTTGGTGATGCAGGTATTATGCGTTCGAGACATGTATATTCTATTGACACCATTCCTGTATATGAGGGCACACAAATGACTCTCGGAGGCAATCTCGTGGATGAGAATCTTGTGCCCGAGGATTTCTTTATCCCAGAAGATGAAGTTGCGAAGTGGAAATATGAAAAGGGAGCAAAGAAGATAGAACGCACATCAAAAGAGGGATTCAAATACACATTCTCTGAAGGCGGTATGGCATTTCCTGACTATCTCGATCGCCCCTCACGCACGATTATCACTGGCGAGGGCGGCTCTGCCGCTTCCCGTTTCAAGCATGTGGTATTGACTCCATCTGGGCGTTATCGCAGACTTATTCCCATCGAACTTGAGAGACTGAATATGTTCCCCGACAACCATACCATGCATCCCGACGTGAGCGACGGTCGTAGAGCTTTCCTAATGGGCAATGCCCTCGTGTGTGGCATTGTGCAAAACATCGGTCAGAGTCTCTATCGTTTCATATACGAAAAGGAACCTGTCTCGACAAGACCGATTGACATGAAGCGTGAAGCACAACCAAAGCTCAGTTTCGACTTGTTTGCTGATATTGATGCAGAATTGAAGGTTAATCCACCTAAGAAACAATTCAAGTTGGAGAAGACGAAAAGCCTGCTCATTGGATTTGTAAAGCCTGACAACACGGAGTATTTTCTTAATGGCAGCCAAACAAAGATATACTATACTGGCAAGACGAAGTCGTTCCCTTCGACAGTAGCCTTAAACAAGTTGTATTATTTTATGCCGTATATTAAGGGAAAGGGCGTGCGTGACATTTATCTCATACGCATTGCCCGTATTGGTTCGAAGGCTGAGGTACATAAGGATAGTGACGACAAAGACCCACGCTTGGTCTTTGATTTGGAGT
>JBJEAY010000569.1:0-1533 GCA_051869575.1 Prevotella sp.
CTGAGAACATATATTTCTCGGCGAAGTCGTAGTTCAGACGTCCGAAATATGACATACCGCGTGAGTCGGTGCTTGGCAGACCGCTTACAGTGGCTGATGTGTTGTTCTTCATCAGTGTCATGTAGGCGTGGTCGAAGTCTGAGATGATTGCACTTGTAGCTGTTGCACTAAGTTCGAAACCGAAGTCAGGTCGGCTCTCGCCATACTCGGTACCAACGAGCACGTCGAAATGGTTGTCCTTGGCGATGTCAAACTTATAGTTCAGCGTATTTGTTGTGTTCCATGTCCAGCCAGTACCAATCTGATTGGTGGCTGACTCATTGGTGCGCTGGTCACCCTGGTCGTTCAGGTGATATGTGCCAAGGAAGTTGCGCCATGTCCATGTGCTCTGCTTGTAGCTCACCTGTCCACGATAAATAAGTCCCTTGATGGGCTGGATTTCTACATAACCCACTACGTCGAGATTTTGGTTTACGCTCTTGTTGTTTGCACTCTGGTTCTTCACCAATGAGGCAATCGGGTTGGTGGCGTAAGATGTGTAGTTGAAGAAACCCGAACTCTTCAGGTCGTCATATCCGAAGTAGTCGCCATTATTATTATAAATAGGAATAAGCGGGTTGGCGCGGAGCATAGTAGAGAGCTGGTTGGCATACATGTTACCGTCGTCGAGACCCTGCTTTTGGCGATGTCCGTAGTAGAGGTTCTCACCCACCTTGATTACGTCCATACCCTTAGAGTTACGATAGATAACGTGCTCTGAGTTCAGACGCAGTGTGAAGCGGCGGAAGTCAGACTTTGCATAGTCGCCTCCGAACACACCGTCCTGATACTGATAGCCAAGACCCATAGAGAACTTCGACAGGTCAGAACCGCCTGTGATGTTCAGAGAGTGGCTGGTAGTAACGGCATTCTTGTTGCGAAGAGCTTCAACCCAGTTGGTACCGGGGTTCTTGCCACTCTGATAGTCGGCGAGGAGCTGCTCGTTGCCCTGGAAGTAGTCTGCCCAGTTGTAGGGAGTCTCACCAGAGTTGTATTTTGCGAGGTCCATCACCTTCATATATTCGCCAGCGGTGAGCATCTGAGGCAGACGATAGATGTTTGACCATCCCATATATCCGTCATAGCTGAGTTGCACCTTACCGGCCTTACCCTGCTTTGTTGTAACGAGGATAACACCATTGGCGGCAGCCGAACCGTAGATGGCACATGAGGCGGCATCCTTCAGCACGTCGATACGCTCGATGTCGGCAGGGTTGATGTTATTGATGTCACCACCCGACACACCGTCGATAACGTAGAGAGGTGCGGTGTTGCCGTTGGTACCGGCACCACGGATAGTAACCTTGAATCCGTCACCAGGCTGACCTGATGATGCCTGAATGTTCACACCTGGAGTCTGGCTCTGCAATGCACCGAGAGCCTGTGTGGTGTTAAGCTTAGCGATGTTCTCGCCCTTCACCTCTACAGTGGCACCAGTTACGAGCTTCTTCTTCTGAACACCGTAACCTACGACTACCACTTCCTCCAGCTCCT
>JBJEAY010000570.1:0-1533 GCA_051869575.1 Prevotella sp.
TATACCTGAATAGTGGAAAATATTACCATTAGCCAGTTTTCTCGAAAAGAAAATTATTCAAGACACACTATAGTTAATAATAATTAATATTATTGTTTGTTAACAATATATTTCACATTGCAATAATCTAAATCAAAATAATAATCTTATCTTTGCACAAGTATAAAATAACTTTATTTCCATATATATGAACGTTACCAAACTTTTATCACTTGCCCTATGCTTAGCCTTGCTGTGTTCTTGCGATGACGCCAACACTTGCAAAGCAGTCGAGCGACCAAAAATCATTTTTGACACAGACATAGTCGGAAGTACCGACGATTTGGTTGCCCTTTGTGCCCTATACAAATATATGGATGAAGGAAAATGTGATGTCATAGGCATTATAGTGGATCGTGAAGGCGAAAAGAACGCAGCTTGCGTTGATGTATTCAACACCTATTACGGACATCCCGACATTCCGATAGGTCTCGTCAGAAACGGAATAAACAATCCTGTCGTATGGAATGATTATTCAGGCATAGCACAATGGAAAGATTCTGCTGGTAATTGTCTCTTCCACCATACCATAAAAGATTACTCCACTCTCCCCGACGGATGGGAATTATACCGCACACAGCTCCTTTCCGCTCCCTACAAGTCAGTGACCATTGTCTCAGTGGGGTTTGTTACAGCCCTTTCACAGCTTCTCGAAAGTGAAGGAGGACAGCAACTGGTTGCCGACAAGGTAAGGGCATTGTACATTATGGGTGGCAACTTTGCTGTAAGCTCCCCTGATTACAACTTCGCACAAGGTCCGGAGTTTGCGCAGAATTTTATCATGCGATGGCCAGAAAGTACGCCTATCTATTTCTCGCCAAACGAAGTGGGCAATGACATCTATTACAGTAAGCAGCAGCTACTTGACGACTTATCGGACATAGAGGTGAATCCGCTGAAAGAAATATATTTGAGAGCCGGAGAAGACGAATCTCTTAGGATGTGGGATCCTCTCACGGTAATCCATGCAGTGGAAGGTGATGAATTGTTCTTGCTTTCGGAATGGGGCAACGTAACGATTGACAGCGAGGGGAACACCACATTCACCGCATCGCCCAATGGCAATTGCCGTTACCAGAAGCCAGGAGATGCCTCATGGAATTCAGCAACGCTAAATATAATTCGTAATTTAATCAAACAATATCATTATGACTAATCAACACATCTTTATCACTGGAGGAGCCTCAGGAATTGGAGCTGCCGCAGTGCACACGCTTCAGGCTGCCGTCCCATGGAGAGGCAGGAAGACCTGAGGAAGTGGCTATACTGTTCCTATATAATTCACGTCTCAGTATTGGAAAAGTGTAATAAATAAGGGTAAATCGTGTTGGAAAAGTGTAAGAAATCAAGGAAAAGGTGTTGGAAAAGTGTAATTTTCTGTCTTTCCATATTGAAGAACCTCAACGAAAAGGCTCGTTTCAGCAGATACGAGAGCTCTTATATACATGGTGATGTTCATCCAGCATGATGTCCATAGGACAGAAAACGCCACTT
>JBJEAY010000571.1:0-1529 GCA_051869575.1 Prevotella sp.
AGGCAGCAAAACTGCCTGGAACGGTGGCTGCACCACAGGGGGCCGCGCAGGGGGCAACGGCGGTGGCAACGGCGGCGGCACCGCAGGGGGCGGCGGTGGCTGCTGCGCAGGGGGCGGCGGCGGCTTATCAAGGCATCCCCTACTCTGCCATCATCAAGAAATACTGGGATATGTACTATGACGGCAAGGAGCCTTGCATGGGCGACAGGAACGTTAGGACATTCGAAATCTGCATGTTGCTGAGGTCGATATGCGATTATTCGCAGGAGGTGCTTGAGGCGGTGATACCACAATATGACGGATTCCCCGAGGACGAGTGGCGCAGGACAATAGAGAGCGCGCTCAAGGAGCCAAGAAAGGGAATGCCATATAGGCTGAGACAGGTGCTCGACTCTCTGAAACAGGAAAAGAGACTGCAGTTGATGGCTAACGGCAAGACTACAGGCGGCACTGTGAATAATGTCAGCGGACAGTTGAGCGTGATGCCCGAGCGACCGAAGCGTATGCCAAGATTCCTTAATCTCGTGTCGTCGAAGGTAGTTCCTTTTTATAAGTCGATGGTTGACGAATCGATATGGCCTGGTGTATGCGCCCATCTGCATGGCGTGAAGTTCTGGTATATCGACGGTACGGATTGCGAAGCCAATATCTCGTCGCCTCTGATAGGAAAGCAGAGTGCTGGTAAGAGTATGGTGAACAAGCCTATCGAATACGTGCTTGCCGACATCACCGAGCGTGACAATGAGAACGAGCAGCGCGAGACACAATGGCGAGAGCGCAATCAGGGAAAGGGAAGTTCGAAAGACCGCCAACAACGCCCCAAGGACATCGTCATACAGAGACTCGACAAGGATCTCACGCCAGCCGCACTGTCACAATCGCTCATCGACGGAGAGAGAAACGGCCAGCGCCGTATAATAACCAAGGTGGATGAGATAGAAATGCTTGCGGCTATTGGCAACGGCAGGATTGACACGGTGAGCCTCCTCGTGCGTTATGGGTTCGACAGTGCACGATGGGGACAACGCAGGGTTGGGTTGGATTCGGTGAATGGATCCTATACTGTAAGATGGGTGTGGAACGCCTCATGTACGGCTATAAAGGCAAAGTCGTTCATCAACAAAAATTGGGTGGCCAACGGTTCGTTGAGCCGACTTAACGTCAACACCATCATCAAGCCTGAGGGCGACAACGATATTCCGAAGGTGGGAGTGTATGACGATAAGTATGCCGAAGAGCTGAAGGTGTATATCGACCGCTTGAATGCCGCCTCGGGGGACATCCGGTGCAAGCAAGCCGACGCATTGGCATACAAGATGCTGAAGGAGCACAACGAAATCGCCGACCTATGCGAGAGCGAGGGATACAGAGTGTTCTCATATCGTGCGGTGAAGATAGGATGGCTGAAGGCGTGCATCCTCTATATAATGAACGACTATAAGTGGGACAAGACGATAGCCGAATACGTGGCATACTCAGTGAGGCGCGACCTTTGGGCAAAGTTTCTATATTTCGGCAACGAGATTGAG
>JBJEAY010000572.1:0-8396 GCA_051869575.1 Prevotella sp.
TGTCCGCCATTCGCAAGGCACTGCCCGCCCTGTTGGCGGTGCAGTGCACGATAATAAGAGAAATGGTACGCATAGGAACTTTAATTTTTTAATATTTTAATATTTTAATTTCACAACAACGTTGTGACAGCTCCGCCCGCTGCGCCCGTCAGAATCAGTTCAATCACTCGGATTACATAGAGCACGATGCTCTTCCAGTTCTTCTTGTTTCCACGCGAATGAATGCCGCTGTATTCGGCAACGTTCCTGACAAATTGCTCGTGCGATACGTTGTCAACCGTCACACACTTGGCATACGCCTTCTTGGGTTCCGCACTATCGAGCGGATTGCCCAGCAGAAATACATGATAGGGAATCATAATTCACAGTTTTCATTATGCCGGGACTCCAACGAAGGACTCCGTCAGAGTCCCGGCGGTCAAACACTATTCTCAGATGTTACCCATCTCCTCACCGTCAGGGGTCTCGCTGCCGCTACCGCTGTCATCACTCAGATAGTCAGGGCCTTCATTCTCATCTACGGTGACATCCTGCTCGTCATCGCCCGGCAGTACAGGAGGTTCATTTCCGCTATCAGGCGTATTGCCCGTAGCAGTCGAGCTGCTGCGCAGGGCAGCGAGGTCCACAATGTCGGCACCCTCCTTCAGCGCCTTGATGGAAGCAGCCTGTACGGCACGGCTTGCCACGAGGTTGAACTCAGCCTTGCCGCGCAAGTTCTCGAAGTCAGCACCCGGAGTGAAGAGCAGGTTCACTACCTTGATGTTGTCCGCGGTAAACTCCTTCAGCGAAGGGGCAGGGTCGCAGGTGATGGAGATGCTGAAGATACCCAGCTCGCCAAACTGCACCTTGTAGCCGTTGAGCAGTTGCTCCACGAGGCAGGAGCACGTATCGCTCACCACACCCTTCACCGTACCACGGGTGAACACCCCGTTGTGTTCCGAGATGTGCTTCACAAACTCGTCGAAGCTCATCACCTTCGTCACCTGGTTCTTGGCATACGCCATTTCGGGAGCCTTGTCGTCCAGCGGACTTTTCCACATGAAAGTACTGTAGTTAATCATATCTGTTGCCCATCGTCGGTATGGGACTTGGTGCTTACGCCGGCAGTTCACAGCGTCCGACCGAGGTTGTTATTTCCGAACTGCAATGCAAAGGTACTGCTTGGCGCAAGCGATTTCAAGTAATTATCAGTGTGATAACTCCTTGATAACCCGGTGATAACCCCACGATAAAAACAGCTGAATTATGGAAGAGGAAAAAGCTAAAATGACATTCAATATAAGCGGAGGAAACGTCCAGATTATACCCAATGCCAAGGAGGCCATTCAGAACTTCAACTACTACGGTATAGGGTGTGCAGTGTCCCACTGCACACCCTCCACCGCCGAAGAAGCAAGTCTCCAGTCATCGGCAACACCCGACATCTCCTCCCGCTTCGCTATATATATAAATAATGTAGAGGCACGCAACCGCTACATCACCCTCATCAAGAGCTGCCAGTCAGCCGCAGAGGTAGGCCGTGCGGTAGTAGCCATGGTGCAGGAAGTGCCCGGTCTCACCATCGACACGGCCAAGACCGAGCCATTCATCACCATTCTTCTCTGCCTCGCCACGTCGGTGACCCGTGGCACGACAGTGCCCAATTTCCGCAAAGCCATCGACAATGCCTGGTTCACCAAGAAAGATTGATACCGATGCCCCACGACAGCCACTTTGACATCAGCGGCGGCAAGCTGCAGATCCTGCCCAATGCCGACCACGCCGAGCAGCATTTCCATCTGCCCGGCACCGACGACCATAGGCTCCTGCATTGGTACAGCTCCCTGCGCGAGGAGTTCCGCCACGACAGACGCTTGGAGCAGATACGTGACGACATCAAGGCATTCAAGACCAAGCTGCCACGGACCATTGGCCTCAAACAGAAGTTGGCAGACGGAGGCTTCGGTGCCAATTTCTACCACGATGCCAGCCGCCAGAAGCTGCAGTTCTGCAAGAAATCCACCCGTTACCAGTATTATGAGTCGGCCCAGCGCATCGACAGCTACCTACTTGCCAAGGTGAAGAGCAATTTCGACAACTATGTCATGCCCCTCATTGGCGCAGTGAGCAAGAACGAAGTCAAGCAAGCCATCTACGAGAAGGTTGTCAAGCCCATCATGGACGAAATCAACCGCTACGGAGTTGACGACGACTGCCTCTGCTACACCGATGCCGACATCTACGGTATGCTCTACATGCTCACGGGCAACTGCCATATCAACTGGAAAGACTATGATGAATAAAGAATAAGAAAGTCCTAACAACTCTTTAATTCTTTAATTCTTTAATTTTTTAATTCTTTAATTTTTTAATGTACACTCCCGCCTTCGACCCTTTCAACGGCATCTACCGCATGCTTCTCATCCTCCAGCATTTCGATATGGACGAGGAGGTGGAGGTGGAACGTCTCCGCATCTTCGACTTCTACCTGCTCTTCCCCTACAAGACAGCCAAGATAACGATGCGCAGCGAAGAGAAGGAAATGAAGGATTTACGCAATAAATTCATCCGAAGCAAGGAGACCCCCTACAACTACAACCTCAACGACCGCAAGCTCTTCGAGCGGCTGCGCCCCTATCAGATGATAGCCCTCAGCCATCTCGCCAGCTACGGACTCATCGACCCCGAACGGCTCTTGCAGCAGAAGGTCAGGATACTCAATCCAGAACTTATGCACGACATAGTCTCCCAGCTCGACGCGATGAGCGATGACGAGCGCAACACCCTCTCTTGGCTCAGCCACAGCTTCCGCACCACGCCCCTCGGCGGCAAATACGGTCTGAAGTCACGCACCCACCTCATAGAATCCAAATACGATGGCAATTAATCTCTTTGTCAACCGCCTCTACGTGCTCACCGAAGACAACCGTGTGGCATACGACGAACGCTTCCACCACGGCATCAACATCATCCGTGGCAACAACAGCAGCGGCAAATCGACCATCACCCAGTTGCTATTCTTCGCTCTGGGCGGTGAATACACCAACTTCGTCGAGGAGGCACGCCGTTGCGCCCGTGTGCTTGTAGAGGTGGAGATGAACCATGCCGTCGTCACCCTCTCGCGCCGCATCGACAAGGACGACGAAGGCAAGGTGCGCAAGCTTCAGGGCATGACCATCCATTGGGGAACACTCGACCAGGCACTCGCCCACGACTGCGAGAGCCATCACTACGGCTTCAAGGCCACGGGCAAGACAAGCAGCTTCTCCAACGCCCTCTTCGAGATTATGGGCATGCCCATCGTCTATGGCGACAGCAACATCACCATGCACCAGCTCCTTCGCCTGATGTACATCGACCAGGAGTCGCCCACCCAGTCGCTCTTCTATTTCGAGCAGTTCGACAGCCAGACCACCCGTGAGACCGCCAGCGACCTCCTCCTCGGCATCTTCGACGAGGAACTCTATCAGGCGAAGCTCCGCCTCAAGCAGCTCGATGCCGACATCTCCGCCACACGCAGCGACATACGTTCCGTGGAAGCCTCACTGCCCCACGGCAAGCCCTCCACCCAATACATACAGGGCCTCATCGCCGACAAGGAACGTGAGATAGCCCGGTTGGCTGACGACATCACCGCCATGCGCGGCGGACTCATGCAGGCGAAGACCAAGATAAAGCCGCAGATAGAGCAGCAGCGCAAGCAGGTGGAGACGCTCACTAAGCAATACGAGCAGACCGACGAGCGCATCGCTCTGCTTGACCGTGAGATAGCCGACACCTCGCTCTTCATCAGCGAACTGGAGCGCAAGCGCACGGCACTCAACCACTCCATCACCACCCGGCAGGTGCTTGGCAATCTTCGCCTCGCCTACTGCCCCGAATGTCTCTCGCCCCTTCCCGATGAAGTGCCCGAGGGTCTCTGCCGCCTCTGCAAGTCGCCTGTGGAGAGCCATTCCGGCATCACGCAGGCCAAGCGCATCGTCCTCACGCTCACCTTCCAGATAAAGGAGTCTGAGGAAGTGCTCCGTGGCGACGAGGAGGAACTGTCAAGGAAGAAGTCCGAACACCGCCGCCTTGGCGTTCAGCTCCGTCAGGCACGCAAGCTCCTCGACCAGCTCCTTGCCGACGTGCGCAGCACCTCCGACGAGAAGCTTGAAGACCTTATATATAATAAAGGTGTGCTTCAGGGCGAGATCCTGCAATACCAGACCATGCTCGAAGCCGCCCACTATTACGAGACACTGCTTGAAAAATACCATAAGCTGACTGCGGAAAAGGAAAAGACCGACCGCTTCATCAAGGCGAAACTCTCCGCCCAGACCGCCCGTCGCAGCGAGGTGATGAATGCCATGCGCCGTTACGGAGTCTATTTCCTCCACCACGACGAGCGTCGTGAGGAGGACTTTGTCAATGTCACCCCGGAGAACTTCAACATCGACTTCTCCAACAACATGACCTACCTCTTCAGGAGCTACTCCAAATACAGTGCCTCCTCCACCTTCTTCCTGAAGCTTGTGGCACGCTATTCCCTCTTCTTCGCCTCCTTGGACATCCCCTGGATGCGCTACCCCCATTTTATCTTCGCCGACAACATGGAGGACAAGGGAATAGAGAAGGAGCGCGCGCAGAAGTTCCAGCAGACACTCATCGGCAAGCTCTCGTCCCATTCCGCCGACGACTATCAGCTCATCTATGCCACCTCGTTCATCACCGACGAACTCAACCGCTCCCCCTACGTGGTCGGCGAGTTCTATACGGAACAGAACAAGAGCCTGAAAAACGTGTAAAAAAGTATGGCGAAGACAAACAGCAAAATCAAAGTTAATACTACTTACTTTTCAGAGAAGATATACTTCATCGGCAAAGTAAGTACTACTTCTCGGGCAAAGTAAGTATATCTTGGAAAATTCCGACTCTTTCTACGCTCGGGATAATGAATGCAAGCATTCCTTCTCCTCTCGCTTAACGAAAGAGTTCTCTGAAAATGGGGTGTTTTAGATTAGAGAACTTAGCTTAAAGTTTGGAGAGAAAATCAGTATAACATCTGTCTGACATCAGCGGAAAAAAAAATATTCATCGGAATCTAAACGGATGAAACGGAAACAGATTAAGTTCCGAATAAGTTCCGATGAACATTGGCGAGAATAATATATAAGTATGATACACCGACTAACAGAAAGTCATCATGTCAAAAGATATAATCCCCATTACGACCAAGGATGTTGAGTCACGTCTGATTATCGTCCGTGGTCAACACGTCCTTCTCGACCGTGACGTGGCAGAACTCTATGGAGTAGAGACAAAACGTATCAACGAGGCTGTGAGAAATAACCCCGACAAGTTTCCTCCTCGCTGTATCATATACCTCGATGAAGAAGAATCTGCCGTTCTAAGGTCGAAAATTTCGACCTTAGAACAATGGCAAGGTAAAGGTCACTATTCAAAATACAATTTCAAGGCCTTCACCGAACGCGGTCTTTATATGCTTGCCACAGTTCTGAAGTCCCCCCGTGCCACCCAGACCACTCTTGCTATCATCGACACCTTCGTTGAAGTCCGGGAGATGGCACGCACCATGGAAGCCCTTCAAAACGTGACCGATGGAGGCCGTGAGCAGCAGACTCTCCTCCAGAAGACAGGCCAGCTCCTCGCCACGGTTGTGGGCAACAACCTATCCACCGCCTCAACAGAAACGGAGATAGAGCTGAACTTCGCCGTAGTCAAGATAAAGCACAAGTTCATTCGCAAGGAAGAAGACAACAAATAAGAACTTATTTTTCAGAGAAGATATACTTCATCGGCAAAGTAAGTACTACTTCTCGGGCAAAGTAAGTATATCTTCTCTGAAAATGGGGGTATCAATGAACAAAATCAGATAAATTATGATAGCATCCGTTCAATATAACGATTTGGTTGGCACAGCTGCTGCCGACGTTGCTGATGGATACATGAATTCACTTCAGCAATATCTTAGTGATACGTATCAACAATACAATTCAGAAAGATATGTATGCCGTGGTTGTACAATGTTTGTAAGTGGACAGAGAGAAACACCTTCTTTGAGTCTTAGCTTCCTTTGTTGGGACAAGATTGCAGAGAAGTTTGTCCGCTTCTATCCTAAAAAGGACATTGATTTAAATGAAGCCTTCTCCATATTCAAACGTTTTGAGGTTGTAATAGGCACAGACGTTAATGATATAGAGGTTAATGGTGACGACTTCTTAGACTTGTAATAACTATGGAGCCAGGCAAGATATTTCCACCATTGGCTATAAAGAAAATAGCGAATGTAATGGCTACCCAGAACCCGGCAGATGCCAATTATCTGAAGGGACCCGAACTGGTTAGTATGTTCAACGCATTAGGCTATCCTGACGCTTATACTTTTTCTGAAGGTCGTGGTATTCAAACAATTGATTATGGGGAAGGACTGTCACGTTTGACATACGTTACAAAGCGGTTACAAGATCTGAATAAAACATGTCAAGTGCCCAATGCGATACTGGAGTTCCAAAAAAGGATTCAGCAGCCATTGGAATTTTTCAATTCTATCCAGAAAATCCTGCAACCTCTGAATTTGTTGCAATTTGTACCAATGACTATTGATAGTCCAGTGCCAAATGGAGTTCAGGTAAGTGAAAACATTGTCAATGCCCAATTACGGCCTGTTGATAATGAAACAAATAACGAAACTGATGAGAGCGAAAGACTCTACACAGAACGAAAAAAAGCATTGGAGGAATCAATCTTAGGAGTAATTCCCGAAGGACATCCAGTTGTTTTTATCAGCTATTCCTGGGATTCCAAAGAGCATGAGGAATGGGTGCTAAAGCTTTCAACCGATTTAGCCTCAAAAAGTATTTTTGTTCTTTTGGATAAATATCTGGAAGATGGTTCTATGCTTCCTGTTTTTATGGATTTGGGAATAGAACGAGCAGACAAGGTTCTGGTTATTGGCACACCGAGGTATCGGCTTAAATGTTATGAGCCATCTTCCGGCGTCGCTTTTGAGGAGTGCATTATTAGAGCCAGCATCTGCCAAAACATAGGCACAAAGAAATTTATAACGTGTTTGAGAGAAGGTACATTTAAAACTGCGTTCCCAATGTACATTGGCGGTAATAAAGGACATGATTTCACTAATAACGAGAATTATGAAGTTGAGTTTGACTCTTTATGCCGTTCAATTTATGGGAAGCCACTTATTAAAAGGCCTGTTTTAGGCGATATACCTGATTACGCAAAATCATAATCCCATATTATGAGTACAGAAAAAATGCAGATGAGAACCAATGCAAGATTAATTGCAAAAGTTCTGACCAAATATCGGGATACCTTTTATGCATTGAAAGAGTTGATAAATAATTCTCTCTATGCCAAGGCTTCTCGTATTGACATCAATTTCATTCCATCTGAATGTGATCAGGATAGCATCAATTACAGACCTATAGAAAAGATAGAAATCATTGACGATGGCCATGGTGTGTCTTTTTCAGATTTCAAGAAAAGCATCATGGAAATCGCAACGGATACCAAAACAGATGGCTATGGAGTCGGTCGTTTCAGTGCTTTGCAAATAGGTAGGAAAATGCATATTTCCACTACGGCTTACGACGCTGCGAGTAAATGTCACACATTAACAGAAGTGGATTTTGATATAAGGCAATTTGTGACTAATGACCTACAAAGCAAGGAGTTCGATGTGGAGACGACAAGACTAACCAATTCTCCTCATTCAGGATATGTTGTTGAAATCAGCGATCTTTATAATAATGAGCCTAAATGCGAAAGAAAGAACAAATTAGGAAAGGAGTTCTTACAAGAGAATTTTCCTCAAAAACTGTTTGAATGTTATCCTCTTTATATTTTCGAGGGTAAGGTAAAGTTTTTCTTTAATGGTGTTGAACTAAAGCGGGCAGACTTCACGACAGAAGAACCAAGTATAAGACAGGCTGTCTATACTGATGTTTTGGGGAAAAAGCATGATGTCAAGTTCCTATATTACAGTCTGAAATTAAAGGAGCCTAAAATACGTCTGTTTCTGCAATGTTTTGATGGAAGTATCAACTATACAGCCTTGGAATTTACATATAATTCAAATTGGTACGCTCCGTCATTAGGCACTCAGTTTGTCATTATTGAATCAGATTATCTTACCAGGGATTTCTGTGACAATTATGACTTGATTGACATGAACAATAAGGAATGGCAAAGTTTCTCCATATTCTTGAAAAAGGAGATAGACGAGCATTATAAAAAAGGAAATGTCAAATACACGAAGTTCTTGGAGAAGCTGAAGAGCGACAAGTGCTATCCTTATAGTGAATCTGAAGTGAGGAGTCAATCTTTGTCAGTTGATTTGTTTAATCAAAGTGCATTTATCATTGAAGATGACATTAAGGTGCTGGAAACAGGTA
>JBJEAY010000573.1:0-1524 GCA_051869575.1 Prevotella sp.
CCCAGTGCAGCGCACGTCAGTGCGCTGTCGTGATAATCATCTCCGCCGCATACTTGCCTAATGCCTCATATCCCGCGGGATTTAGATGCAGCCAGTCCATCTGGTATTTATCCATTACCTCTGATGGGGCTTCCTGATTGCGCACTACTGCGTCAAAGTCGAGCACTCCGTCGAATGCCTTCGACTCCCTTATCCATTTATTTATATATTGGCGTGCAGCCTCGCGGAAGGGGTCGCCATTGTCATAGAAGCTCTTGAAATATGGCGATATTGTCGCTCCGTATATCTTCATGCCGCGGTCGTGCGCCTTCTGTATGAACTCCTTATAACATTCTATTATCTTCTTTGCTCTCTTCTCAGCGTCTCCATTAGTGCCTCCGAGGTCGTTTATGCCCTCAAACACCACAATGGTCTTCACTCCGTCCTGTCCAAGGCAGTCGCGGTCGAATCGCTTCACAGCCGGGTCGCTCAGTCCTCCGAAATACACGGCGTTGCCACCGATACCGAGATTTAGCACTGCTATGTTCTTCGTCGCCTCGTTGGCTTGCAGTCGGTCGGCAAGAAAGTCTGTCCATCTGTCTTGCAGATTTGTAGTCGTACCGCGTCCGTCTGTTATCGAATTGCCAATCACTGCGATAGCCTCACATCCCTCCCTACGTACGTCAATGGTAGCAATGTTATACCAATGGTCCTCTCGCTCTGGGTTCTTTGTGAAGTCTGATTTTGGTGTTGCCTCACCATTTATAATATAAGAAGTAGTACGCGAGCCCCTGTGACTCGTGACGTTCTCGGGGGTCTCGCCATAACTGATGTTGATGCTCAGTCGCTGCAGCGGTTTGAGGTTATATGTCAACTCGTCGCTCACCACAGTCTCGCCTGCAGGTATTGTAATATTCTTCTTGCCGCCGAACTTCAGATATTTTGCCGTCTTCTGGTTGATTTTCATCCCGATATTCGGCACATCCTCCGCAGCCACAGGCGTGCGCCCGGGGTCATTATCGAGGTCGGCTATGTATATCGACTTGATTTCCACAGGTTGCTTACTGTACTCATTCGAGAGATGCAGTCGCATCACGCTTCCGCCTATCGACACGCGCACAATCTGTCTTATCGACTTGCCTGTCAATGTACCACTCTTGGGCATGTCACCCTTGCCCGTAAACTCTGTAGCAGTAGCCCATGTGGCCACCCATTTGCCATTCCCTTCCTGCTTGGTCTTAGCCGACATAGTGCAGCAAATTACCGAAGCGAGCATCATAAAAATAATCCTTTTCATTGTTTCTTTTGATAAATTTTGCTGCAAAGATACAACTTTTTTTTGAATAATGTTTCAAGTATTGTACCGAAAACTATCTATTTTGTTTCATAATAACATTATTTCACCTCTATATAACATCTCGCCTGCGGCCAGCATAGAAATCAAACCAAATCTTGAACTTTCGAAAACAAGCCGTTTGAAGGATTTTTCCTTGGGTCTTCACAGGAATGACGTGATGCCAGCATCGTGCAGGGCCAACAGACGAA
>JBJEAY010000574.1:0-8370 GCA_051869575.1 Prevotella sp.
AAGAAATACTCAAACGAGGCCTTCTTGTTGCGTATGTTCACCGGACTCTTCTTCCTGATTTTCTCCTGTTCCTTATTCATCTTCTATTCTCGCAAACTTTTCAATGTTGTTGTCAATATATTCAGCCACTTGGGCAGTAAAGCGTTCCTCGTTCTCCACGAAGTCGTCGTCGAAGTCGTCAAACTCGGGGTGCATCTCGAAGAGAGCCATAAACTCGTCGTCGGTGCAGTCCTTCTCAAGTTCGGCCCTATGTTTCTTGAATAGCGAATGTACCGAATAAATCATCTTCGAGAGGTCGCGCAGTCCCCACTCCTTGACAGCCTTGGCAAAGGGATTGAGGAAGATAAAGGGCCCGTAGCCATTGTGGATGAGTTGCACGAATCCTCCGTCCATCACCTCGTCGCGCAAGATGCGATATGCCCACAGCGTTATCTGGTCGGAATTGAGTTCCGACATTGTCTGAGCATTCAACTCGCCCCCCACGGCATCCTTGATAGCCGTGAAGAACACCTCTACAAATTCGTCCATTCCCTCGCCTGCAGCCTTGCGCAGAGCAGAGTCTTTTACTGTCACTTCTGTCATATTGAGTGCAAAGGTACACTTTTTTTGGCATTTAAGCGAAAAAAAAGTGGAAATTATTTGTTCAATTCAAAAAAAAGCCTTACCTTTGCACAGATTTTTAGATAAATCGGTGTTTCTTTCCTTGAAACACGTCATCACAGAATCATTTATCATATCATTATTATACTGATAAAAGTATGTACACAAAAGAAGAATTGGAATCAATGGACATCACCAAATTGGTGACTGTAGCCAGTGAGTTGGGTATTAAGGTTACGCCTAATGACCAACTCGAGAACGTGGTATATGCCATCCTTGACAAGGCAGCCGAGGATTCGGCGGCAAACGCCACAACTAAAAGAAAAAGAACAAGAATTGTGAAGAAGGATACCGACAAGGTATATACAGTGAAGGGTACCGACGGCGAAAACTACGACGTAAACGGCACCAACGGCAAGAAAGCCGCCGCCAAGGCCACTGCCACTGCCGAGGAACCAGCCACTGCAGAACCGGCACTGGCTCCCGCGCCCAAGAAACGCGGCAGGAAGAGCAAGGCCGAACTGGCAGCCATCGCCGCAGCCGAGGCTCTGAAAGCGGCACAAGAAGCTGATGCCGCCGAGGCAGCACAACCCTTCCCCGAGGTAAATGCCCCGGCTGAAGAACCACGGCAAGAGGCTCCCGCTGCCGCAGTGCCTACTGAAGAGGTGACAACTGAAAAACAAGCCCCAAACGGCAATGGGCAAGCCGAAAATGCGGAAGAGCAACCCACTGCCGAAATGGTTGAGATGCTGAAGAACAAGATGGAGCAGCACAATCAGGGAAGCACCAACACCCCCTCTTACGACCCGACAGTGAGGGGTGTTGACGAGGAAGGCCGATGGATAGGCGACCCCAAAGACGGCACCGACTTCATCGTGATAGAAGACGTCCCCATCGAGGACCAGGAAGCAATGCCCACCCTCGACATCTTCGACCGCCCCATGTCACAACGCAATGACAACAACTACCCACAGAATGTTCCTTCCCACATGGACGACGAATACGACTTCGACGACATCATCGAGGGCAACGGAGTGCTTGAGATACTTGCCGACGGATATGGATTCCTCCGCTCAAGCGACTACAACTATCTGTCGTCACCCGACGACATATATATATCTCCCCAACAGATTAAGCGATTTGGCCTGAAGACCGGCGACGTGGTGGATTGCACAGTGCGCCCTCCTCGCGAGAACGAGAAATACTTCGCCATGAGCAACGTGAAATACATCAACGGACGCAATCCGTCGGAGGTGCGCGACCGTGTGTCGTTCGAACATCTCACACCGCTCTTCCCCGACGAGAAATTCAAGCTCTGCGGCGACCCCGCAACAACCAATCCGAGCACTCGCATCGTGGATCTCTTCTCGCCAATCGGTAAGGGACAGCGCGCACTCATCGTGGCACAACCCAAGACCGGTAAGACCATCCTCATGAAGGACATCGCCAACGCCATTGCAGCCAATCATCCCGAGGCCTATCTGATGATGCTGCTCATCGACGAGCGCCCTGAGGAGGTCACCGACATGAGCCGCACGGTGAATGCCGAGGTTATTGCCTCCACCTTCGACGAACCAGCCGACCGCCACGTGAAGATTGCGGGCATCGTGCTTGAGAAGGCAAAGCGCATGGTGGAATGTGGACACGACGTGGTCATCTTCCTCGACTCCATCACCCGTCTCGCCCGAGCCTACAACACGGTGAGTCCGGCAAGCGGCAAGGTGCTCACAGGTGGTGTGGATGCCAACGCACTTCAGAAACCGAAGCGATTCTTCGGTGCGGCACGTAACATCGAGAACGGCGGTTCGCTCACCATCATCGCCACTGCCCTCATCGACACCGGTTCGAAGATGGACGAGGTGATATTCGAGGAATTCAAGGGTACGGGTAACATGGAGCTCCAGCTCGACCGTATGCTCAGCAACAAGCGTATCTTCCCGTCGGTCAACCTCGTGCAGTCGAGCACACGTCGCGACGACCTGCTGCAGGATCAGACAACGCTCAACCGCATGTGGATTATCCGCAAGTTTATCAGCGAGATGAACCCCATCGAGGCGATGAGCACAGTGAGAGACCGACTCATACAGACAAGAAGCAACGAGGAGTTCCTACTGTCAATGAACGGATAACGACGAATGAAAGGCTACATCTCTATAAAGATTTCAACGCTGAGGAAAATATCCTTGGCGTTGTTGTCATTAATAGCCTTGGGCTCTGTGGGATATTTTCTGAAATGCCACTATGCCGCCGACATGCCCTATGTCGAGACGAAATCCTACTACGAACTGCGAGCCGACGGGCGCACCGTGCTATATTTCCGCTCGGTGGATAGCGACTCGATGCTCAATGGTGTGTCTCTCTCGCCCCTGTCGGTGGATTATGCAGGTGAGATGCCCATCATTCAATCCTCCCTCCACCGTATGGTTGAGATAAACCGCAATGCCATCATCCATCGCATCGCGCAGCTCGACTCCATTCGCCAGGAACTATATTACTATCTCGACCGCCACAATGTGCAGGACGAGGGATTCGACATGGTGGCAGAGAGAGTGACAGTGCTCGTCAACGAGAAGACAAGGCTTGAGAAATGGCGCGACGCCCTTGCCAGTATCGACGCCACCACTCATCTCTATGCCAAGAAGACAGTGACGCGCCAGCGCATCGACAGCATACGCCTGTCGCCCGTCTTCGTAGGTATAGGTGGAGGCGTGTGGACTCAGGGACGATGGTTGCGCACTGAGCGCACGGGCAAGGGAGTGAGCTTCGACCACTCCCGCCGACTTGTTGCGGGCACTTGGAATGCCGACACGATGTCCTTCGGAACACGATATGACGAGGAGGGCATGTATCGCGGACAAACCGACCGCTGGATGCAGGCTTGCGGACACGGCAGCTACCGATATGCCGACCACATCTACGAGGGCCGCTTCGACAACGATCGCGAGAATGGATTCGGCGTGGCGGTGTCAACACTGAAGTTGCGCGCCGGCGAATGGCAGAACGGCAAGTTCAAGGGCGAGCGTATGCAATACACCTCTGAGCGTATCTACGGCATCGACATCTCCAAGTATCAGCACGGCAAGGGGCGCAAAAAATACCCCATACATTGGGGACAGTTGCGCATCACGAGCCTCGGGCGAATGAGTCAGAAGAGAGTCAACGGCGAGGTCAACTACCCCGTGTCGTTCGTGTATATCAAGTCAACCGAGGGCACCAGCATACGCAACCGCTTCTATGCCTCGGATTATACCCAGGCTCGCAAGCATGGAGTGCGCGTGGGGGCCTACCACTTCTTCTCCACCCGCACGTCGGGAGCATTGCAGGCAAGGTTCTTCCTGAGGAACACCCGATTCCGCAGTGGCGACCTTCCCCCCGTGCTCGACGTCGAACCGACAGCTGCGCAGATCAAGAAGATGGGCGGTGTGGATGCAATGTTCCGCAACATCAGGCAATGGCTCAAGGCTGTGCAGGGAGTCACGGGCGTGAAACCGGTGCTATACGTGGGTCAGTCGTTTGTCAACAAGTATCTCGACTCCGCTCCCGACATCAAGAAGAACTACAATGTGTGGATAGCCCGCTACGGCGAGTTTAAGCCCGACGTCAAACTGCTCTTCTGGCAGCTCTCGCCCGAAGGACGTGTTAGTGGCATACACGGCGATGTGGATATCAACGTGTTCAACGGATATCGCTCGCAATTCAATGATTTCATCCAAGAAAACTGCATAAGATAATGACACACAAGGTGATAATAGCATTAGGCTCGAATGTCTCCAAGGACAATCTCGCGCTCTGCCGCCCTCTCCTTGACGAGTATATGAAGGTGGACAGGGCTTCGAGCGTCATCACCACCGAAGCCATCGGAATGCAGTCGCCGCCATTTGCCAACCAACTCATTGGCGGCATCACCTGCAAGACACTCGACGAACTGACTCGCCTCACCAAGGACACCGAGAGTGCCCTCGGACGCAAGCGTGGCACAGGCATCGTCAGTATCGACATCGACATACTCCAATACGACGACGTCCGTCTGCACCTCCATGATTGGGAGCGTGAATACGTGAAGCAACTTTATTGTCAAATCCAAAAATAATAACTACGATGAGAAAGACCATCATTTCATTCATCATCGCATTAATGGCGATGACATGCACAGCGCAGAATTTCAATGATTATTTCAGCGGCAACACCCTGCGTCTCGACTATGTCTTTGCGGGCGACCGCAACAGTCAGGCCATCTATGTTGACCAGCTCACCCAGACCCCGGGGTGGTATGGCAGAAGGCACAACCTCGACAGTCTGCCCCTCGAAGGCAACGGACAGATAACCGTGCGCGACGCCAAGACCCGCCGTGTCATCTATCGCCACTCCTTCTCCACCCTCTTCCAGGAATGGCTTGCCACCGAGGAGTCGAAATCCACCCCGAAGTCGTTCGAGAACGTGTTTCTCGTGCCCTTCCCCAAGGACTCTGTGGATATCACCGTCGATCTGTTCGACTATCATCAGAAGACCTTCGCCTCGCTCACCCACAAGGTGCGCCCCGACGACATTCTCATCCGCAAGATCAACCGTCCACAGAATCCCTACATGGTCATCCATCCTGCCAAGGACACGACTAATTGCATCAACATCGCCTTTGTGGCTGAGGGATATACCTCGGACGAGATGCCCTCGTTTATCGAGGACACTAAGATTGCCGTTGACGCACTCTTCAGTCACACCACCTTTAATAAATATAAGGACTATCTGAATATCGTCGCCGTGGAGTCGCCCTCGAAGGAGAGCGGTACGAGCGAACCCGGCAACGGCAAATGGATAAACACCGCCCTGTCGTCGCATTTCAACACGTTCTATAGCGACCGCTATCTCACCACCCTTCATCTAAAGCAACTGCACGACCAACTCGTGGCAGTGCCCTATGAGCACATCATCGTATTGGTGAACTCGACGAAATACGGTGGCGGCGGCATCTACAACAGCTACACCCTCACTGCCGCAAAGGATAAGTCGTTCCGTCCCGTAGTGGTGCATGAGTTCGGGCACAGTTTTGGCGGTCTTGCCGACGAATACACCTACAGCAATGACGACCCGATGTATTTCCCCGACACCGAGCCTTGGGAGCAGAACATCACCACCAAGCATGATTTCAGTAAGAAATGGGGCAACCTCATCGCCGAGGGCAAGGCTGGATTAGTTGAGGGAGGCGGTTATCTCGTCAATGGTGTTTGGCGTGGTTGCGACACCTGCCGCATGCGTGTCAACGAGGTTGACGACTTCTGTCCCGTCTGTCAGCAGGCTCTCGAAAGGCTTATACGGTTTTATATTAAATGAGGAATTAGGAATTAGGGATGAGGAATTAGCTGCGCGTAGCATTTCATTCCTAATTCCTAATTCCAAATTCCTAATTCCTAATTTTTACCAAGTTCCCAAAATGCGATGGCCGATGCCGCGGCAACATTGAGAGAATCCACACCGTGCGCCATAGGAATGCGCACTACGTAATCAGCGGAGGCGATGGTTTGCTTGGGCAGACCGTCGCCTTCTGTTCCCATGACAATGGCAAGGCGGGGTTCGGATTTCAATACCGGGTCGGAGAGCGAGATGGAATCGTCGGTGAGAGCCATGGCGGCAGTCTTGAATCCATAATCATTGAGCGATTGCACGGGCGAGTCGAGCCATGTCCACGGCACGAGGAACACGCTACCCATCGACACCCTCACTGCGCGCCGGTTGAGAGGGTCGCACGAGGTGCGCGTGAGCAATACACCATCTATACCCAATGCCGCCGCCGAACGGAAGATTGCCCCGATGTTGGTGGTATCCACCACTCCGTCAATCACCACCACCCTACTCGCTCCACTGCACACATCCTCTACCGTAGGTAGTTGAGGACGCTTCATCGCGCAGAGCACTCCGCGGGTGAGCGTATATCCCGTGAGCGATGCCAACACACTGCGCTCGCCTGTATATATAGGTATGTCGCCACATCGGGCAATGATGTCGGCGGCATCTCCGGTGATATGCTTCCTTTCGCACAAGAGGGCAAATGGTTCGTATCCCGCATCCATAGCCACCCGAATCACCTTCGGACTCTCGGCAATGAATAGTCCCGTCTCTGCCTCTCGGCTTTGACGCAATTGAGCCTCGGTGAGCGAACCGAAGATGTCCGCTCCCGAGGCTTCAACTGTTTTTATCTCTATGATGTTCATCGCCTGCCTATTAATAGCTGCGGGCAATGATTACACGACACTTCGATGGCTTGCCGCTCACCATATCCACACCTTCAGTCTGCTCGTAGGCGAATGGCACGCAGCGTATTGTGGCCTGTGTCTCCTCCTTGATCTTTGCCTCGGTCTCGGCAGTGCCGTCCCAGTGGCAGAGGAAGAAGCCTCCGTCCTTGATTTTCTCCTTAAACTCGTCGTAGTTGTCGCATACATACACATGCTCGTCGCGATATTTGCGCGCCTTCTCGAAGATGTTCTTCTGTATGTCGTCGAGCAGGTTCTCCACGTATGCCTCGATACCGTCGATACTAACAGTTTCCTTTTCGAGAGTGTCGCGACGCATCACCTCGATTGTTCCGTTCTCGAGGTCGCGGCCTCCAAGCACGAGACGCACGGGCACACCCTTGAGCTCGTAGTCGGCAAACTTGAATCCCGGGCGCTTGTTCTCGCTATCGTCGTATTTCACTGTTATACCCTTCTTGCGCAGTGCGTCCACGATGGGGGCGATGCGCTCGCTGATGGCGGCAAGCTGGTCGGCACCCTTGGTGATGGGGATGATAACCACCTGGATGGGAGCGAGCTTCGGAGGCAGCACGAGTCCGTTGTCGTCGGAGTGTGTCATGATGAGCGCACCGATGAGTCGGGTGCTCACTCCCCATGATGTAGCCCACACATATTCGGGCTTGTTCTCCTTGTTGAGATATGTCACGTCGAATGCCTTGGCGAAGTTCTGACCGAGGAAGTGGCTCGTTCCGCTCTGCAGCGCCTTGCCGTCCTGCATCATCGCCTCGATGGTGTATGTGTCGAGAGCACCGGCAAAACGCTCGGTCTCGCTCTTCACTCCCTGCAGCACGGGCACTGCCATCCAGTTTTCGGCAAAGTCGGCATACACCTTCAGCATCTTCTGTGCCTCGGCCTCAGCCTCCTCGCGTGTGGCGTGGGCAGTATGTCCCTCCTGCCACAGGAATTCCGATGTGCGGAGGAACGGACGAGTGCGCATCTCCCAACGCATCACGTTGCACCACTGGTTGCACATCAGTGGCAGGTCGCGCCACGAGTGAATCCAGTTGCGGTATGTGTTCCATATAATAGTCTCAGATGTTGGGCGGATGATGAGTTCTTCCTCGAGTTTAGCCGAGGGGTCCACCTCCACTCCGCTCTTGTCGTCCTTTGCGCGCAGGCGATAGTGTGTCACCACAGCACACTCCTTGGCGAAACCTTCCACATGCTCGGCTTCTTTCGACAGGAACGACTTCGGGATAAGCAAGGGGAAGTAGGCGTTCTGCGCACCAGTTTCCTTGAACATGAGGTCGAGCTGGTGCTGCATCTTCTCCCAAATGGCATATCCATAGGGTTTGATCACCATACAACCACGCACTGCCGACTGCTCAGCGAGGTCGGCTTTCACTACCAAATCATTAAACCACTGACTATAGTTGTCAGCTCTTTTTGTAAGTTCTTTTAATTCTTTAGCCATGTTAAAAATGCTATATTTGTATATTTTTTGCTGCAAAAGTACAAAAAAAATATAGAAAACCAACAGATATTT